>DASZWE010000102.1:0-5507 GCA_035546735.1 Puia sp. | reverse complement strand
TGCTAAATTCTTTTTGCGTCATATTTTAATCGCCCTCCGTATCGTTCCAGATGACCTTTAGCTGCCGGGTGATAGGTGCGTGGCTTTTGGGCTGAAGTGTAGTGATCACCTGGAAATTATGTCCCGCCTGCCAATACATTTTTTTTATTACGGGAGTATCCGACTCTTCGCCGGTCCTTTCCATATAAATGCTCTTTACTTTATTGACCCCCTCATTGTCCTGTGCGACTACCACATCTATCCGTTGCAGCGGCTGTCGTCTATCCCTGGGGAAATAGTTAATGGTGACATAGCCTGTGGTTTTATCCGCAAAGGAGCTTTCCGTATAATTCATTTTCAGACTGTCCGGGTCCAGCTCCGGCGCCAGAAAGACTGCTGCGGCCTTGTTGAACTCGCCCGTCGTGAGGAAAGTGCTGTCTGTCCGCTGACGTACGGTCCTGCGGCTCAGAATAGCCAAAACAGACGTATCGATGTTTCGGATCTCGGATTGCAGAAAATCCGCGATGGGAAAATAGGAGTTGGCTGTATCTGTTTTTGGGAGATTGTCGGATGCGGGTTGCTGGTGGCTCTTGCAGGCGCCTGCCAGAAGGGTTATAAACAGGAATACCGTATATTTATTCATACGGCAAAATTACAACACTTACGGGATTGCTTTGACAATACCGATCTTAAAGCCGTACCCTTTCAGATTTTCCTGGATGGGGTAGGAGTTATAGAAGGAAGATAAGAGCTGGTAGCGGAATTCGGGGCCTGCCTGCAGGCGCAAATTGTTGTGCAATTTGTAGGAAAGAAAAGCTTCCACGCCGCCTGTGAGGTTCCATCTTCTGAACTGCGATGGTCCCTTGACATAGCTTCCGTAGTCGGATGTCAGGTAGTATACATTGGTATTCAGCAGATAGCCTGGTTGTATGGATGCGCCTACGTTCAGCTGCAGCCGTTCGTTGCCCATTACCCGCAATTCGAAGCCAATGGGTGCGGACAGCTGATAAAAATCGTTGGTCAGGCTGATCTGCGACCTCGAATCACTATAGGGCTTCCTGAGCGGTACCGGTAAGTTGGCCGTGTCAAGGCTAAGCCCATAGGGACTTCTCATATCGGGAGAAGGCAGGTTCATATTGGCGCGGGCCTTTACAGCGTACCGCATATAATTGAATTGCAGGCCCGCCTTTACCGTCAGATTGCGGGTGATGCGATACATATATGCGCCGCCAACTTCGAATCCCAGGGCGGGGCCGTGTTCCAGATAGTCTTTGGGGTTGCCTATGGAGGTACCGGACTTGTTCGTGAGCACTCCGCCGGACAGGCGCCGGTAGGTGGCAGTCGGAGAGAAGTACAGTTGAAAGTATTTTCTTCCTTTTTTAGCGGCGGCAGGCAGGCTATAGACTGCATAATCATAGAGCCAGTTGATCCGCTGCTGGTCGGCAATCTCGTCGGTAAAGACAACGGAACCACCGGCGGTTCTGCGGGAACTGTCGACCGAACCATGGCCGGCGGCGGGATCAGCTATGCTGCGGGTCTCGGCCAGCGTATGGCGGGACATAATATTCTTTGCTATCCTGGCCGGGGTTTCGACCGGGTCTTTTGCATTTTCGGTAACTGTGGAAGCGGCCGGAGGCATCGAAACATAGCTGGTGGATCTGTCCGCCACCGCGAAGGCTGTGGAAGCATTACCGGTACCGGGTCTGTCAGGGGTCTGCGCGTTCTCTTCTGCGGCGCTGACCGCGAGAGAAGGCATCCGAAGGTCGGCTATCAGCGGAATAGAGGGTGGTTCGGCCGGAAGGGCGACCACCTGGCTGAGCATTTCGGAAATATCCCGCTGTCTGACGGCAGGATCGATGAGCCCGACATTGATCCCTTTATGGGACTGATCGTCGGAGCTTTGTCCGCTGTGGCGGCCGGCTATGGAAGAAGTGCGGCGCTGTCCGGATGCGGCTGTCATCAGCGGAGAGGAATTTTCATTATCCGTGCCAATGGCGGGGGTACCTGCTGAAACTATTGTGCGTTTGGAAAGCTCTGCTTTGGATGGGAAGAGCAGGTCTCTGCCTGCAAAAAAGAGAATGCCCGTGACCAGAAGGAACATGCCTGAAATGAACCATCTTCTCTTCGTGTGCAATGAACCATGGATACCCTTCCATACCTTCTCAGAGGGGTACATTTTGTATTGCTCTGTTTTTTCCCTTAGCAGTTGTTCAAATTCATCACTATAGAAGTTGCTCTCCTTCATCATCAAACATTTTTAGTGACATTTTCATTGGTTTGGATCTTGTTAACGGATAGCGAACAGCCAGGTCTGTTTTTCTCTGGGTTTTGGTAGTATCTTTTTCTTGATCAGGATATCTTCCAGCATCTGCTTAGCCCTTGTGTACTGGCTGCGACTGGTGCTCTCTTCAATATCCAGCATGTCCGAGATCTCTTTATGAGAGTACCCTTCGATGGCGTACAGGTTGAGTACGGTGCGATAGCCAATGGGCAGGATGCGTATGCATTCTACGATCTGTTTGGCCTGAACGATAGAAGGAACGCTTTCTTCGCGTATCTGGACCCCGTTGGCGTGGACTATGTCCAGGCTTTCGTTAAAGCGTTTGTTCTTTTTCAGGTTGTTGATACAGGTATGGACGATGATCCTCCGTATCCAGCCTTCAAATGCGCCTTTGTTCTGAAAGGTGTGCATTTGTGAAAAAACCTTTATGAATCCCTCTTGTAACATATCCTCCGCGTCTTCTCTGTTGTGGGCAAACCGATAACAAACTGCCAGCATTTTGGGGCTGTAACGATTGTACAGTTCCCGCTGGGCAGCCGCCGAGTTCTTTAAGCAGCCTTGTAAAATGGCTTCTTCGGTCATATAGTTACCGGAATTGGTTGCCCTGTAATTTAGACAATTTTTATGACGCATAGCTGCATCGTCAAAAATAAAGAGGGGCTGGCGCCCCCGTTATTTTTGGATCAAAATTTCCCCTGTCATTTCCGGCGGAATTGGTAATCCCATGATAGTCAATATTGTAGGAGCGAGGTCCCCCAGCTTGCCCGGCTTGATCTTTCCTTTCCATTCCTTGTCGATGACAAAAAAGGGGACTAGGTTCAGGGTATGGGCCGTATTGGGGCTTCCATCCTCGTTGATCATGAAGTCTGCATTTCCGTGGTCGGCGGTGAGAAATACGGTATAACCGTTGTCCAGCGCGGCTTTTACTACTTTTTCCACGCATTGGTCCACGGTTTCGGCCGCCTTGATAGCCGCCTCCCAGACGCCCGTGTGCCCGACCATATCCGTATTGGCAAAGTTGAGACAGATGAAGTCGGCCGTTCCCTGCTGTATTTCCGGCAGGATGGCCTCTGTCAGCTCGAAAGCGCTCATTTCCGGCTGGAGGTCATAGGTTGCGACCTTGGGGGAAGGGATCATCAGCCTCTTTTCTCCTTCGAAAGGCACTTCCCTGCCACCGCTGAAGAAAAAGCTTACGTGGGGATATTTTTCTGTTTCGGCTATACGTATCTGTTTTAGTCCCAGCCCTGCGACAATTTCTCCCAGGGTGTTCTTCAGATCGTCATTTTCATATATGACATGCACGCCCTTGAAGCTTTGGTCATACTGTGTCATGGTAGTATAATCCAGGGACAGCTTTTTCATCTCCTGTTCCGGGATATCCGTCTGGGTAAGCACCTGGGTTATCTCTCTGCAGCGGTCTGTCCTGAAATTGAAGCACAGCGCGAAATCTCCATCCTTGATGGTTGCCAGCGGCTGCTGGTCTTCTCCCACGATGACCGTGGGTTTGATGAATTCGTCTGTGACACCCGCGGCATAGGCCTGTTCCACCGCGGCCAGCGCGTCGGTGGCCTTTTCTCCCGTGCCCTTCACCATCGCATCGTATGCCAGGCGTACTCTCTCCCATCGTTTGTCGCGGTCCATGGCATAATAACGTCCACTGACAGTCGCGATCTTTCCTACCGTATGGTTCAAATGTTCCTGTAACTGTCTGATAAATCCCAGGCCGCTTTTTGGGTCCGTGTCACGGCCGTCTGTAAAGGCATGGATGTATACGTCATCGAGTCCTTCCTTCTGACAGATGTCGACTATGGCCATGAGGTGGTTGATGTGGCTGTGTACGCCTCCATCGCTGACGAGACCCAGCAGATGCAGGGGTTTGGATTTGGCCCTGGCGCCACGGATGGCGTTCAGCAATACCTGGTTTTTGGCGAAGGAGCCGTCCCGGATGCCTACGTTGATACGCTGCAGCTCCTGGTATACGATCCTGCCGGCGCCCAGGTTAAGGTGTCCTACTTCCGAATTGCCCATCTGGCCTTCCGGCAGGCCTACCGCCTCTCCGCAGGTTACCAGCGTCGTATTGGGATATTGCTTATAAAGTGAGCTTACAAAGGGGGTGCGAGCGTGCTGGATGGCATCCGAGGACTTCTTTTGGCCCAGTCCCCAGCCATCCATGATCACCAGAATGACTTTCTTTTTTGACATAAAATACTGTGATGCGCCCGCGGCGCTCGGGCCGAAGGCCAATTATTAGATATCCGGAAGGGCGGGGGACCTTTATTTTACCCCGTCCTGAAGGATTGCGGGGGCAAATGTAGGCAATTTTAACCCCTGGGAGCGCTTTTGGCATAGATTTGGGATTAGACAGGTCGACTAATATTCTATTATATGAAAAGCGTCCTTGGATTAGCGCTAATAACACTTACGCTTGTCCTGGTATCATTCCGGCCTGAATACAGTATCGACGATATTACCGGCGCCATGCGGTCCGGAAACATCAATAAACTATCCCGCTACCTTGATTCCAGGGTAGATATTTCCCTCCCGGAGAAAAGCGATACTTACAGCAAGAGCCAGGCTGAGATGATCATTCGGGACTTCTTCAACACCAACGTTGTCCGCAATTTCCTTATCAAGAACAGGGGTGAGAACGGTGGATCGGAGTTTTGCATAGGTCTCCTGCAGACCCGCAATGGCGATTACAGGACCACTCTTTTTATCAAGCAGAAAGGCGATAAGCTTTACCTGCAGGAGCTTCGATTCCAGGCCACACAATAACTCCCCGCCTTCCTCCCATTCCAGGCTTTTTTGATCGTGTACCCAGCGAACGCGGGATTCGCCGTCTGAAAGACAGACTTTATTATCTTTGCCGCATGTCCACTTTTGATGAACAATTGCAGTTCCTTGTTGAATCTGCCTTGCGGGAGGATGTCGGAGATGGCGATCATACCACTATATCCTGTATTCCCCCCGACGTCCGGGGCAAGGCTGTCCTGAAGATCAAGCAGGATGGCATTCTCGCCGGTATGGAGATAGCTGAAAAAATATTCAGGCTGAAAGAGCCTTCTGTTATTTTTACTCCTTTCAAGCAGGATGGGGACATCATGCGTGATGGCGAAGACGCCTTCGAAGCAGAGGCCTCCGTCCATACCATCCTGCTATGCGAGCGGCTTATCCTCAATTGCATGCAGCGTATGAGCGGTATTGCAACGCTGACCCGTCAATACGTCGATAAATTACAGAAATACAA
>DASZWE010000101.1:0-8375 GCA_035546735.1 Puia sp. | reverse complement strand
TTGAATTTATTAAAGTGACCGGTGACCGTGCTGATCATCAGGTGTTTAACCTTAAAAGTGACTTCAGAGTGGTGGGGGTCTATTGACCATTTGACTTGTGACATAGTGATTGTTTTTTGATTAATTCGATGAAGCAAAAATACTATGCCGTGGAGGGTATGTCCATTGATGTAGGATAAATAAGGGCATTGATCTATGTCACATTCGGAGAGTCGCCGAAGATCATGGGCCATGCTCAGGGTCCAGGTCCAGCTCAGGGGAAGCTCTTCCCCGACGCGATATCCCGGCGCAGGCGGCTGAGGGTCTCGCGGGTAATGCCCAGATAGGACGCGATCATATGTTGTGGCACCCGCTGGATGCTCTCCGGGTACATTTTCATGAATTTGAGGTATTTCTTTTCAGCCGTCTCGCTGAGCGATTCCATGAGCCGGCGCTGGGTGGCAATGAGGCTGTTCTGTATCAGGATCCGAAAATAGCGTTCCAGGACGGGTAGTTTTTCCAGGAGCGTCTCCCAGGAGGAGCGGTTGATCAGGAGCAGCTCGCTGTCTTCCAGCGCCTCGATATTGAAATGGGAAGGCTCTTCCGTAAGAAGCTGTAAAGATCGGCTGTCCACCAGCCTTCCAGGGCGAATTGAAGGATATGCTCCGCTCCCTTCTCATCGATGGTATAGCTTCGTAAGAGACCCTTATTCACGAATACCTGGTACCTGCTCACGTCCCCCTCCTGCAGCAGGAACTGTTTCTTACGCACCTTCTTCGGCGTGAACAGGGTCTTGCATACCTCGAACTCCTCCTCTGACAGCGTGATCTTGTCGGTGATCTTTTTATACAGCAGCTCAAACATGGGTCAAACCTACATTATTATACCCAATTTACGCAATGGGTAGCCGAATGCCCGGGTACCCGCGGGCTGGCGGGGAGTGGCCGGACAGGGGTGGCCGGAGATTTGATATAAGGGAAATAGTACCTTCCCAACTTAAATCGATACAGATGGCTGGCAGTTATAACAATAAGATACGTCAATTGCTATTATTAATCGTGATGGCGGGTTTGGCGGGTCTCCTTCTCCTGGAGCTATATGGTTTTTTCCCCGGATTCCTGGGTGCTGTGACCCTGTATATCCTCAGCAGGGATGGCTATCTCTACCTCACGGAGAAGAGGCGATGGAAGAAAGGGCTCACGGCAGCGCTGGTGCTCCTGGCTTTTCTTATTTGTATAGGCGTTCCCATATGGCTGTCGGTGCGGATGCTATCGGGCAAGATCAGCAGGCTGTTCACCCACACCGAAGAGGTGATGCAGGTGCTGCAATCCTTTTCGAAGCAGATACAACAATGGACGGGCCAGGAGCTGCTAACGCAGCAAAACATACAGTCATTACAGAAGTATGTCACCAATTTTATTCCCATCCTGCTCAACAGCACAGCCACCATGCTCGGCAATCTGATTTTATTACTCTTCCTTTGCTATTTTATGCTCACAAGCAGCAGGAGTATGGAAAAAGGGCTGCAAACCTATATACCACTGCACGATGATAATATCGGATTACTCGCCAAGGAAACGAAGAATATGGTGCGGGCCAATGCCATCGGCATTCCGTTGATATCCATTATACAGGGGTGTTTCGCCGCCCTGGGATACAGGATCTTCGGCCTGAGCGACCCCGTATTGTGGGGATTCCTGACAGGCATATTCGCATTTTTTCCCGTCGTCGGGACGATGATCGTCTGGGTACCGCTGGTAGTAGCGCAATTTTCAGGTGGGCATACCGGTCAGGCAATCGGGTTGACCATTTATAGCGTGGTCGTAACAGGCAATGTGGACTACCTGGCAAGGATCACCCTTCTGAAAAGGATCGGCGACATCCATCCTGTGATCACCGTGCTGGGCGTCATCGTGGGTTTAAAATTGTTTGGTTTCTGGGGGTTTATCTTCGGTCCTTTATTGATCAGCTATTTCCTGCTGCTCTGTAAGATCTACAACATCGAATTCCGGCGTATGCCGGCCGCCACAAAAAACGAGGAATGATTTTGCAAATTTTGCAATAAATGACCTATATTCATGCAAATTAATTGCAAAAAATCTTCAAACGATTAAATCTATGGAAAAGCAAAGAAGATCTGCTTTAAAGAAACTGCTGGCGGCTGTCGGCGGCGTATTGGGATCAACAGCCATTGTACGCGCGGCGGGAGATGTGACCGCTGGCGCTGGCCGGTCTATGCGTACCGGGGCGTCGGATGCCGATACGGGCGTAAGGCATGATGCAGGGACCGCCGGGATGTCGGAAGAAGCCTATCAGCAGGATGTACCGCTGTTCTCCGGCCATACCAAATTCAACGGCCTTGTATTCATCGCGGGCAAAGGCGCGCATGTGGAGCCTTTCGAGATCAAGGCGCATACGGAAATTGTGCTGAAGGAGCTGGAGAAAGAGCTGATCGCCGCAGGATCTTCTATGCAAAAGGTATTAAAAGTGAGCGTATTCCTCAACGACATTGCCGACTACCAGGGTATGAACGAGGTATATAAGGGACGATTTGGGGACAAGCCTCCCGTCCGGACGACCGTAGCGGTAGCGAAGGGCGGGGTTCCGGGAAATTCGCTGGTGGAGATGGATTGTATCGCCTATGTATAGCCTTAAACTGCTGTCATGAGAAAACCACTACTTTTTTTGTCGTTTGTTCTTACATTCCACACGGCGTGGACACAGTCCTATGACATTGTTATCAAAGGGGGTCGTGTGCTCGATCCAAAGAACCATATCGATGCCGTGATGGATGTGGCGGTGACGGATGGGAAGATCGTACTGGTGGCCCCTTCTATTGCAACGGGACAGGCGGCGCAGGTGGTGAATGCCACCGGGCTGTATGTGGTGCCCGGATTGATCGATATTCACACGCATGATTTTTACGGTCCCGAGGAGGCCTACTCCAACGGGCAGCAGGGGATCGTTCCGGATGGATTTACTTTCCGGACGGGTATTACCACTGTGGCCGATGCGGGGAGCTCGGGATGGAAGAATTTCCCACTTTTTAAGAAGCAGGTCATCGATAAGAGCCTTACGCGGGTATTGGCCTGGGTGAATATCGTGGGCGGTGGCATGCGTGGCGGCGCGTATGAGCAGGATACGACGGATATGGATGGGGTGAAGGCTGCAGAGGTGGCCCGGCAATATCCCGATGTCATCGTTGGGTTCAAGGTGGCGCATTATGAAGGTCCTTCCTGGAAGCCGGTAGACGAGGCCGTGAAGGGCGGTACGATAGCGGGCATACCCGTTATGATCGACTTTGGGGGCAGCAAGCCTCCCTTGCCTATCGAGGAGCTGTTTATGAAACACCTGCGGCCGGGGGATGTGTTTACGCATTGCTTTGGGCAGCTCCTGGAGAGAGAGTTCATCGTGGATACGCTGACTCATTCCGTAAAGCCTTTTGTATGGGAGGCCCGGAAGAAGGGCATCGTCTTCGATGTGGGGTATGGATCTATCAGCTTTGCATTTTCACAGGCTATACCCGCGGTGCATCAGGGATTCTATCCCAGCTCCATCAGTACGGATATGCATGTGAGTAATGTGAATGCTTCGATGAAGGACATATTGAATGTGGGGTCCCAGTTCCTGGCGATAGGGATGAAACTGGACAGTGTGGTTGCGACCATGACCTGGAACCCTGCCCGGGAGATAAGACATGAGGAGCTGGGGCATTTATCCGCGGGAGCAATAGCGGATATTGCGGTGCTGAATCTCCGGAAGGGGAAGTTCGGATTCTTCGATTATACGGGCCGGCGGATAGACGGTGCTGTCCGATTGGAATGCGCCATGACTATCAAGGGGGGTAAGATCGTCTATGATCTCAATGGGATTGCAAAGCCGGCGGTATTGCCGCGGGTGCCACGCAAGCCGTCAACATAACCTCACTCAGCCCGTAAACTTTTCACCGGATTAGCCGTCGCGGCCCGGATGGCCTGCGAGCTGATGGTCAGCAAAGCTATCAACAGGGAAAGTAGCGCCGCCGCGCCAAATATCCACCAGCTGATGTCGGTGCGATAAGAGAAATCCTGCAACCACCAGTTCATCACCCACCAGGCGACGGGCGCAGCAATAACAATCGCAATCCCCACCAGCTTTAAGAAATCCTTCGACAACAACGTTACCAGTCCCGTCACGTCGGCGCCCAGCACCTTGCGTATCCCAATCTCCTTGAATCGTTGTGCCGCCGTAAAGGTCGCCAGCCCAAAGAGGCCCAGGCAGGCTACGAAGATGGTGAGACCCGCGAAGATACCCAGTATCAGCCCGATGTTCTGCTCGGCCTTATAAGTATTGTCGAATCGCTGATCCAGGAAGGACCAGGTGAAGGCGGACTCTTTCGTTGCAGCATCCCAATACCGCTGAACAGAGCTGAGCAGGCCTGCCATATCTTTTGTATTGGTGCGGACGATGATATTGTTGTAGTCCGGTCCCAGCGTCATGGCCAGGGGCGTGATCTGTTCGTGCAGGCTGCGGAAATTGAAGTCCTTTACTACACCCACTACATGATACACCGTATTGACGCCACCGTCTTCTCTATGGACGATGGTATGTCCGATGGGATTATCTTTCCAGCCATAGGAGCGGAGCGCCACCTGGTTGATAATAATACCCGAGCTGTCGGAAGGGAAGTCTTTGGAGAAATTACGGCCTGCTGCCATCTGCATGCCCAGGGTGGGGATATAGTTCTCGTCCACGACATACCGGACGCCCTTTATCATCTGGGTAGTATTGTTATCCGAGTAGGTAAAGAAGTTATTGTTATTGGAATAGCCTGCCGGCAGATAGCCCGAAGCAGATATGCTGGTTATGCGCGGGTCCTCCCGCAGATGCTGCAGGAATGCATTCCTGCCGTCCCTTAGCCAATAGGCCTGCTCCACGATGAGCACCTGCTCTTTGTTATAGCCAAGGTTCTTGTTATGGATATACGACAGCTGTTTGAATACGACAAAGGTGCCGATCATCAGGGCAATGGAGATACAGAACTGGAACACGACCAGCCCGCTGCGGACGCCGGAACTTTTTTTTCCTGTAGTGAGCTTCCCCTTCAACACCGTCACGGGATTAAAGGAGGAAAGGAAGAAGGCGGGATAACTGCCTGCCAGCAGCCCGGTGATCAGTCCAAACAGGATGAGACCTGGCAAGATCCAGGGATTGGAAATAAGGTTGAAGGTCAGTTCCTTTCCTACCAGCTGGTTGAAGAAAGGCAATGCCAGTCGAACGATGACAAGCGCCAGCACCAGGCCGATGGTGGTCAGCAAAAGGGACTCCAGTAAAAATTGCCCGACCAGCTGTCCTTTGACGGAACCCATCACTTTCCGTACACCCACTTCCCTGGCTCTTTTGGAAGCCCCGGCGGTAGAGAGGTTCATAAAATTGATACAGGCTATCAGCAGCATGAAAAGGGCCACGACGCCGAAAATATAGATGTATTGCATGTTGCCATGCGGCTCGAAGTCATTCGTGGTATCGGAATGCAGGTGGATGCCTGTCAGCGGCTCCAGATACATGATGAGGGAGTTTCCCGTCTTCTTGAATTCCTCCATGCTGATACCGATGCCTTTCTTGAGCTGGGGACTGACGTATTTATCTACCTCCCGGGGCAGCTTGGCCTCGAGCTTTTTATAGTCATACTGTTTTGGCAGGACCAGGTAGGTATAATAGCTGCCGTTGAGCCAGGTATCGCTCCTGGCTTCCGGGTTGGAGGACATGGACATAAGCACTCCGAAATGAAAATGCGTGTTGACGGGTATCTCATCGAACAGTCCGGTGACAGTGGCAACGGCTTTTTGATCCTTGAGCTGGAGGACTTTGCCGATGGGGTCCTCATTGCCAAAATATCGTTTGGCCACAGCGCGGGAGATGACGACGGAATAGGGTTTGACAAGAGCCGTACGGGGATCGCCTTCGAGGAGGGGTATGGAAAAGACCCGGAAGAAATTGGAATCCACCAGGGCAAGCGCATCTTCCTTAAAGGTCTTGTCTCCGTACGTAATGCGGGGCGATCCACCCTGTTGGATACGGGTAGCTTCTTCTATTTCAGGAAAGTCTTTTTTTAGAGTGGCGGCTACAGGCGGCATGATGCTGGCCTCGTTGAACTCCCCGACCTGCATTTTCCCATGCAGGCTGACGCGTACGATACGGTCGGACTTTTCATTCCATCTGTCATAGCTCAGCTCATGCTGGATATACAGCACGATCAGCAGGCAGGTGGCGATGCCCAGGGCCAGCCCTGCGACATTGATGGCGGTAAAGGCTTTGCTCCGGCGGAGGTTGCGTACGGCTATTTTGAAGTAGTTCCTGAACATGGGATGCTTTTTGAATATACAGGGAGGACAGCCAAGAGGATGCCAGACTGTAAATTATTGATTTTTAAGGATATTGAGGCGGTATGGTGATAGGCATGCGTCTGTTTTTGATACAATAATTGTTCGGATTTATTGTATTTTATGCCCTGCCGGCGCGAACGCATTTTGCTAAAAAGATAAAGCCCTACATTAGTTGCTACATTCTTAAACAAAGCAATATGAACCAAACTCTTGCCATATTCCTTGGCCTCGCCCTGCTGTCCTGTAATTCCCCGCGTCATGCATCGGGCGGCGGCTGGATCTCTTTATTCGACGGCAAATCCCTGGATGGCTGGAAAGTAGGCGAGAATGCATCCACGTTTTCGGTAGAGAATGGAACGATCGTTGCCCATGGCAATACGGCGCATCTTTTTTATGAAGGTCCCGTGAAAGACCACAATTTCAAGAATTTTGAATTCCGGGCGGATGTGATGACAGAGCCGGGTTCCAATTCCGGTATTTATTTTCATACCCAATACCAGGAGAGCGGATGGCCTGCCAAAGGCTATGAAGTGCAGGTCAACAATTCTCACACGGACTGGCGCAGGACCGGCAGCCTTTACGCCATACAGGACGTAAAGGAAGTTTATGTCAAGGACAACGAATGGTTTACGGAGTCATTCTCCGTACAGGGCAAAAGAGTGATCATCAAGATCAACGATAAAGTAGTGGTGGACTACACCGAGCCGGATAACGTACAACGTCCCGCTGACATGGCCGGAAGGATCATCTCCAGCGGCACTTTCGCATTACAGGGCCACGATCCAAAGAGCAAGGTTTATTTCAAGAACATTATGGTGAAGCCACTGGCTGATTAAAGCGCAGTGGCCCCTCAATGATGAGCCGGCATCGGTGCGGGTTTCACCGTCTTCAAAAAATTATAGATGGCAGTGAGCTCATCATCGCTCATGCGGCTAAAGGAATTCCATGGCATGGGGCTGCCGGGTATCAAACGTCCTTTACGGAATCTGCTGATAAAATCCTTTTTGCTCCACTTGTATATCCTGCTGCTGGGATCAGGCGTGAGGTTGGGCGTTGTAAAACCTTCGACCTCGCCTCCGCCTGCGAAAGGAGGTCCGATGAATTTCCCTGTCATGTCCCTTTGTGTATGGCATCCGCTGCATTCGGCCACGTTCAGGACAAGGTATCGGCCATAGGCCGCTGTCGTGTCGCGCGTCACTTTCACGGGGACTTCGCCGGAGGGACCTACGGGACGGACCAAAAAGGCTTTTACCGTACGCCCCATGAGATTGAGTGAGTGGGGCGGGACAGAATGCTCTACCGGCTGTTGACTACGGAGGAATGAGATGATGGCCGTGAGGTCTTCGTCGCTAAGGTTGTGGAATTGCATGAAGTCATATACTACCGTACCGTCAGGATGTACGCCATAACGCAGGGCCCTTGCTATTTCCGCGTCTGTGTATCGGCCGATGCCCGTGGTCTTGTCCGGCGTGATATTTTTTGAATAGATGCTACCCAAGGGCAGCTTGAATTCAAATCCTCCTGTCAGCGGGACATCCTGTCCCAGGGCGATCAGGGAGTCGGCGTTGCCTTTATGATGACAGTCGATACAATGGGCTCCGCTGTATGCCAGATGACGGCCACGCGCGATGACGGAGCTGTCTGTGGAAGCATGGATGGCAGGATAAGGCGCGTCATAATGCAGGTTTTGCCGGGATGCTATGGTAGCTGACAGTCCCAGGATCAGCAGGAGCAGGACGATGCCCGTCCATTTGGCTATTTTTTTCAATCTTTTCATGCTGCAATGCTAATAAGCATGCCTGCGTCTGAAAAGACGGAGATGGATCAGCTGTTGTAAAGCATGGATGAATTGAGGGCGTTTAATTCAGCGGCGCTGCTTCCTGTATACGGGCCTGTAGTTCGGATTCCAGCTTCAGGGCTTTTGGAATAAGCACTTCCTCTTCGATGCGTGCGTGTACATGCAGGTCCTGTTCAAAGGTCTCCAGCTGTGTCAGCAGGATACGATAGAGGGATTCGTTGGTGGCCGGGGGC
>DASZWE010000100.1:0-4506 GCA_035546735.1 Puia sp. | reverse complement strand
CGTCCTGTCGACAGGGATGCCGATGATGATCTCCGTGCCTTTCAATCTTTCGCTATAGACATAGATATCGCCTTTATGCAGCAGCGCCAGACTCTTTACAAAAGCCAGCCCGATGCCGGAACCCAAATGCGAGTCCGTGATCCGGTAGTAGCGTTCAAAAAGATGAGGAAGGGATTCCCGGGAGATGCCGATGCCCGTGTCCGCCACCCGTATATAGGCATACGCCTTGCCGCGAAATTCATTTTTCACGATCAGCGTACCTGCAAAAGAAGGCTGAAAATTATCCAGCGATGAAAGCACCTCCAGATGGGTGCTGCCACCGGGGCGGGTATATTTAAAGGAGTTATGCAGGAGATTGAGGATGATCTTCTCCAGTATTTGTCTGTCGAACCAGGTGTCCTGTTGTATCGATGCTTTTTCGACGGTGAAATGTATCTCTTTCTGCAACGCCCAGTCCCGGAACTCTTCCGCCAGCTCATCCAGGAAAGTGGGGAGGTTGCCTTTCATCACGGCCAGCTTCAGGGCGCCGCTCTCCAGCTTCCCAAAATCCATCAGCTCGTTGATAAGGTCCAGCAACCGCTGAGTGTTGCGGTACATGAGATCATAATAATGTTGCATACCGGGGCGGGCATTCTCTTTCATGAGCTTTTCCAGCGGGCCCAGGATCAGGGACAGCGGTGTCCTGAACTCATGGGAGATGTTGGTAAAAAATTGCATCTGCACTTTATGCATCTCCTGTCGCTTGGTCTCTTCCAGCTGCCGCATCTTTAATTTCGTCCGGTGCTTATAGATGGCATAGAGACCCGCGATGGCAAGGAGGATCAGCAGGGTGGTGAACCAGGCTGTCTTCCAGAATGGCGGCGTAATGATGATCCGGATGGAAGCGCCGTCCTCATTCCATACTCCGTCGTTGTTGGAGGCCTTGACACGGAAGGTATATTCCCCGGGTGCGAGGTTGGTATAAACAGATTTCTTTTCCTTACCCACATAGTTCCAGCTCTTTTCCGCGCCATCCAGCATATACGCATAGCTGTTATTCTCCGGCGAGGTAAAGTTCAGGGCTGCGAAATTGAAGGAGAAAGTGGATTGTTTGTAAGATAATACTATTTCCCTGGTCAGACTGATGTCTTCCTGTAAGGGGGAGCCCTTCTCGCCCACGCGGACCTTATGATTGAATAGCTGGAAGCCCGTGATATAGACGGGAGGTACAAAAGGATTGGCGCGGATGCCGGCGGGATAAAAGGAGTTGAACCCATTGATGCCCCCGAAATACATTTCCCCATCCTTTGTTCTCAGACAGGCATTGGCTTCGAACTCCAGTCCCTGCAGTCCATCGCCCGTATTGTATTTTTTAAAGCTGTAGCTGTCGGGATTGAATTGGGTGAGACCGTTGGACGTGGCGATCCACAAGGCACCCGACTCGTCTTCCGTGATGCCCTTTATAAATTCCCCGGAGAGACTCGCCTTGTCCGTGTACAGGGAGAAGCTGTCTTTGGAGGGGTCAAAAAGATAGAGGCCTTTCTGTCCCACCCACAATCGCCCCTTATTATCCGTGAACAATACCCGGAGGTCGGGCATTTTCTCTCCCTTGTCGAAATAATGCGTAAAGTGACGCGTGGCCTGGTGATAACAGTTCAGCCCTCCGTCATCCGTACCTATCCAGATATGCCCTTCCTTGTCCTCCATGATGGAGACGATGTTCCTGCCCGTAAGGCTGGTCTTGCCGGAGGGGTCGCTGACCATGCGGGTAAATATTTTTTTTACAGGGTCGAAGAGGTTCAGGCCTCCATAATAAGTAGCTACCCAGAGACGGCCTTCATAATCCTCGAATGTCTTTTGTACGAAGTTCGAGCTGATGGAATGGCTGTCGGCGGGGTTGTTCTGGTAGCGGGTGAAGGTGCCGTCCTTGTGCAGGAGGTCCAGGCCGCCGCCCCAGGTAGATACCCAGATATTGCCTTTTTTATCCTGCATGACGTCGAGGACGGCGTCGGAGCTGATGCTGTTGTCCTTGAACGGATCGTATCGGTGATGCCGGAAGCTGTGTTTGTCCCGGCTGAAGAGGTCCAGTCCTCCTCCATCCGTGCCTACCCAGATATTACCGTCCCTGTCCTCGCAAAATGCTTTTACATCGTTGTAGCCCAGGCTGGACGGGGACGACTCCTGTCGGAAAAGGTTGAATTTCTCCATGCCCGGTGAGTAGATATTGACGCCGCCCCGGTGGGTGCCGATCCAGATATTTCCCTGCCGGTCCTCGAAGAGCGCGGATATCGTTCGTTGGGAAAGGCTGGAGCTATTGCCGGGCTCATTCTCATAGTGGAAAAAGAGCCGGGCCGGAGCATCGAACAGATTGAGACCGCCGTTGATACCGCCTGCCCAGAGCTGTCCTTTTTTATCTACCAGCAGACAGCGGATCAGGTTGCTGCCCAGGCTGCCCGGCTGCTTGTCGGAATGGCCATAGCGGATATGCGTGTTTTGTATGGGGTCGAAAAGGAAGAGCCCGTCGTCTTCGGTGCCGATCCAGAGATTGCCCTGTCTGTCCTCCCGGATGGCGGTGATGATGTCGCCGCTGGGGTTGGTGGTGGCTGGGTTGGGGATATGGATGAGCGCCCCTGCTGTGGGATATCCCTGGGTGTCCAGCCTGTAAAGTCCTGTTTGCGTACCTACCCACAGCATGCCATCCTTCCCCTTGTGGAGACAATTGATGGCGAGGCCGTCCCGGATAGTGCTGAATTGATAGGTATGGGTATCGATCTGCTGCAGCCCTCCTCCAAAGCTGCCCACATAGAGGCGACCCTGTGCATCCTCCGCCAGGCTGGTGACAAGGTTATTACCCAGGCTGGTATTGTCCCTGTCCCGGTGTTTCAGCCGGGTGAAATTATTGGACCCCAGGTTGAATTTATTGAGGCCATTGATGGTCCCGATCCAAAGATCGTGCTGTTTGTCCTCATAGATACACCTTATATAATTATCGCTAAGGCTGGTGGTATCTGACGGGTTGTTGCGGTAAACGACGATCTCGCTGCCATCATACCGGTTGAGTCCATCCCGGGTGCCAAACCAGATAAATCCCCTGCTGTCCTGGAAGATGGTCTCGATGGTGCTGTTGGACAGGCCCTGCTCATTGGAGATATGTGTAAACCGCAGCCTGGGCGCCTGCCCCTGGGAGAAAAGGGTAGCGGGGAGGAGTAGCGCGAGTATATATATAATAATGCGGTATCTCATTAAGCGTCGGCTCCAAATTTATTAAGGTTTTAGTGTATAGGATCAGGCATACGGCTGAAATTGTCAATTTGGACCAGAGAAATGAACGATCGGACCAGGGATAAAGTGGCCTTCCGGGTAATTTGCATACTTCCAAAACTAAACGGAAAATGAAAAAACGATTGCTTGTAAGGATTCCTATCCTCTTAATTATTGTCCTCGTGGGGTGGCCTGCCTGGGCGCAGAAAAGAACCATCACGGGGACTGTCACCGATGCCAAAGATGGATCACCCCTGTCAGGGGTCAGTGTCCAGCCCAAGGGCAGCAAGTCAGGCGTCTCCACGGGGGCGGATGGCAGCTTTCACCTTGCCGTAGATCCTTCCACCAGGACCCTGGTATTCTCCTCTGTAGGGTATGGCACCCGGGAAATACCCATTAGCGATGGACCGTTACGGATCACGCTCACTTCCAACAACACCTCGCTCAATGAGATCGTCGTCATTGGGTATGGGACGACCCGTAAAAAGGACATCACGGGGGCGGTAGCCGTTGTTTCTGAAAAAGATTTTCAGAAAGGCGCTTTTACCACACCCGAGCAGATGATCGCGGGCAAGGTCGCCGGGGTCTCCATTATCTCCAACAGCGGTCAGCCGGGGGCGGGTAGCACCATCCGTATACGGGGCGGCTCTTCCCTGAATGCCAGTAACGATCCTCTTATCGTCATCGACGGGGTTCCAATAGACAATGATATCGCCGTCGGGCAAAAAAGCGTCATTGCAGGAGCGGGCAATCCCCTCAGCTTTATCAATCCGGATGATATCGAGACCTTCACCGTATTAAAGGACGCCTCTTCCGCGGCTATCTACGGTACGAGGGCTGCCAATGGGGTTATCCTGATCACCACCAAAAAAGGGAAGAGCGGCGCGCCAAGGGTCAACCTGAATTCGGTCAACTCGCTTTCCACCCGCACCAAAAAGATCAGCGTCCTGAATGCCGCTCAGTTCCGGAGTGCCGTAAATGCCAATGGCACCACCGCGCAAAAGGCGATGTTAGGGGCTGCCAATACCGACTGGCAGGACCAGGTATACCAGGATGCGCTGGGCACCAATAATAATGTCAGCATCAGCGGCGGTATAAAAAAGCTGCCTTACCGGGTGTCCGTGGGCTACCAGGATCAGAATGGCATTCTTCGTACCGACAACCTGAAACGCTTGTCCGTGGGGCTAATGCTGAACCCGGTGCTGTTCGACAATCACCTCAGGGTGGATCTGAGCCTGAAGGGTAGCAAGGAGAACGCACGCTTTG
>DASZWE010000099.1:0-11312 GCA_035546735.1 Puia sp. | reverse complement strand
GGATATGGCCCTGGAGATAGCCATGAAGGATGACAGCTTTGAAGACACGGCGACCAAGTTCTTCGAGCAGTTCGTACTGATCGCGGAAGCCCTGAATGAGCAGGGTATGTGGAATGAGGAAGACAAGTTCTTTTATGATACGCTGTCCATTGCGGGCAGTCCCATGCAGCTGCGGATACAATCCATTGTGGGGTTGACGACACTTTTTGCCGTATCGATCATTGAAAAAAAGACATTGCTGAAGCTGACGGACTTTAAGAAAAGGATCAACTGGTTCGAAAACTACCGGTTAAAGAACAAACGGTATTGGCCAAACGAAGAGCATAGCGATGGCGAGCAGATACTGCTGTCGCTGGTGCCGCAGAAAAGACTTGTCCATCTGCTGGAGCGATTGCTCAATGAGGCGGAGTTCCTTTCATCGGGGGGCATAAGGGCCTTGTCGAAGTTCCACGAGCAACATCCCTATACCGTAAACATCGGGGGTATCGACTACCATATCAAATACGATCCGGGGGACAGCACTTCCGACTTTTTCGGGGGCAATTCCAATTGGAGGGGTCCGGTCTGGATACCCATCAATTATCTCATTATCCAATCCATTCGCCAGTATGGAAAATTTTATGACGACACGCTGCTGGTGGAATATCCGGTGGGCTCCGGTCAAAAGATGAACCTGGAGCAGGTGGCCGATGAGCTGACCCGGCGGGTGGTAAGTCTGTTCCGTATGGATGATCTGGGCAGACGCCCCCTGCACGGAAAATACAACTGGTTCTATCAGAAACCAGCCAATCGGGATCTTCTTCTTTTTTATGAATACTTCCATGGTGATACCTGTCATGGTCTTGGCGCCAGCCACCAGACAGGCTGGACGTCTCTTGTCGCGCAGCTTATCAGCGAGATGGTGAGCCGGGAGGATATGGCTCCGGTACAAAATGTCCGAAAAACGGGCCTTTCGGAAATCTAGCCTGTTCTGAAAAAGAGAATATTCCATAATTTGTAAAATTTTCCTGTTTCGGGAATAATTCCCGTATGAGGGATTTGTGTTATAATTTGATTCAGAGAGACTTATAGGAGTGGCATTTGCTTGGTATTATGCTAAGCAACATCTCAAAAGTACTCTATGAACAAGTTTTACAAAACCCTCACCCAGACGATCCGGAACCTGTTTGTGACTGTGCCCTTATTTTATGCGGGGAGCGTTTCTGCCCAGACCTATTCCATTACTACCAATAAAACCTGGTCGGCAGCATTGCCTTCTACCTGTGCGAACTGTACGATCAATATTTCTTCGGGTATGACGCTGACCATCGACGGTTCGGTCACCTGTCAGAACTGTACGATCCAGGGGGGTGGTAATATTTCCATGACCAACCAGACGCTGAATATCCAGTATACGGGTGGCAGCCCTGTGACGACTGTTTTTAAGAACATCCATTTTGATGTATATGGCAATAACGGGAAAGTGATCGTGAATGCGCCTTTGTCGATGACCTCTTCTATTTTCACGTTTCATGATGGTTCTTATTTCAGTACGAGCTACCAGGTGGATATGGTGAGCAGCACGGTGGATCTTTATGATGCTTCAACCATGTATTCCACGGGGGGGTCCAGCACCGACATTACCTTATCCGGCAACAGCAGGATCGCTATCGGCAATGGCAGCAAGACGAGCACGGCTTCTTTTACGGTGAGCGGTCCCACGCTGACGGTGTATGATAACTCCGGTGTAACTGTTGGAAATAGCAATAACGTGTATTCCAACTGGTCATCTTACCAAGCGTCCCCAGCTAACAGCACCCATGCCGCTACGCATTCCTATTCGACGCTCAACAATAATCTGAACTGTGGCGGCAGCGGTCAGCACAGCTGTTCGATGCAGATGGTTTATGGTCCCGCTACCCTGACTACTACTGCCGGCGTGATATCTGGTAATACGTTGCCGGTGATCCTGTCCGGGTTTACCGCCGCGCTGAACAGCGATGGCAGCGTTACGCTGGGTTGGGAAACGAAAATGGAACAGAACTCGAGCAGATTTGAGATAGAGCGTAGCGCTACCGGTAGCAGCTGGACCACGGCAGGCACGGTGCAGGCCAAAGGTAATTCATCTATGGCCAGCAGCTATTCTTATACGGATGGCAGCCCGCTGCAAGGCGCTAATTACTATCGTCTGAAGATGATCGATCTGGACGGCAGCGCTATCTACAGTGAAGTAAGGGTTATCGAGACGGCCGTTATCAATCACATCAGCTTTTTTCCCAATCCTGCCCGTGATTATGTGAATGTGACGCTGGGTGGTGTGAATGCGAGCACAGCTACGGTACGTCTTATCAACCAGGCCGGCGCTGTATTGCAGGAGAAAAAAGCACAGGCTGGCACAACGGTGACTTTTTCCTTACAGCAGTGTACTACGGGGTTCTATGTTCTGTCCGTGGTATCATCGGATGGTGCGCATGAGAGCAGCAAGCTGCTGATCAGCCGGATGTAAGAATGTCCGGAAAGGGCTAATGATGGTAGGCCTTCGGAGGACCTGCTTCAACACGGTCCCCCTCGGTCGGAACCTTCGCAAGGCTCGGTTCTGGACAACAAGCCTCCGGCCTGTTCTGAAAAATAAGCGTTTTCATAAGTATGGGTACAGAGCATGTACCCGGGTTACTTAAGGTGTTAATAGTTAATAGTTACGAGGGCCCCCATTTCCATGGGGGCTATTTTTATTCTTGGTTAACAATTCGGGTACGGATTTGCCGAATGACACAGGAGTGTTGGCGTTGGAATTAGGAGACGAATGAAGCCAACGAAAAGTATTCTCTTTTAGAAGCAAAAGAAGTAATTGAGCCGGAAATAATGAAGCAAGTGGCTAAGGCTCTGAAAGTGTCAGCAGAAGCATTCAAAAATTTTGACGAAGAGGCGGCTATTAATAACCTTGCTGCCACAAAATGCTATTGGCAAAGCCCTGGCCTACGCATCACCCGATGGGACAAACTGATGATCTATACCACCGATGGAAAACTCAACATCGATAACAACCCGGTGGAGAATACCATACGTCCGGTTGCCGTAGGGAGAAATAACTACTTGTTTGCAGGTAGGCATGAAGCGGCTCAGCGTAGCACCACGCTCTATTCGTTGCTGGGCACCTGTAAACTGTATGACATTAACCCCTTCGAACGGATGAAGTCTGTACTGGAGAAAATACCGGCTCATCGGATCAATAAGGTAGCTGATCTTTTACCTCACCGCTGGGCTGCTGCCCAATAAAAGTCGTTCAAATGGATATCTTTCCGCTCGTATATCGCTGTGTAGTAGTCGTCAAACCTAAACAACCATTGCTGGATTGGCTTCGGTCCGTCGATCCTTCACATAATCCAACCCTGGAAGATATATGCAAAGACAGCCATGCCTACCTGGTCCCGGATTTTGAAGAGGCTCCGGAAATCGAAAAGGCTATTGACAAATATCTGAAAAACAACTTTGAAGGCATCTTCCTCCATGAACTTATAGCCTGGTATACAGATCCTCAAATGTTCCCCAAAATGACGTACCCATTGTTCCAGGCCTGGTTCGAAATATCCATTCACACCATGGCTTTTGATACCGTAAACAAACCGATCGACAAAGAATAGATTAGCAAACCAATTTATAATGGTAGTTTACCGGAGGGATACGATTCAAGAATAATGCGTTGTTTCATTATTGCACGTTGGATACGGCCATTCGATTCATACTACTGACAGCTAAGGATAAGCCGGTTGATTTACACCAACGATCCCCGGGTATAATATCTATGGGCATAAAAAACCGGCTACACTGTAAGCGTAGCCGGCGTCATCGTGGAAGTACACCGTCCTAATGATTGACGACCACCTTAACCTGTTGAGGTTTCAGGCCGTCAAACCATTGAAGTATGTAGATACCGTTGGGGATATTTGCAATCTGGTCCAATAAGATCGAATTGTTGCCCGCGGCAACCCGGGTTTGTTTCTGCCAGACAGTGCTGCCTTTCAGATCGAACAGGCGCAGACTGATGTCTCCGCTGGTGGAGGCGACAAAGCTTATGGTCGCGGCGCTTTTTGCGGGATTAGGGAATACGGTGAGTTTGGCCGTGATCCCGTTCATCAGTACGGAGACGGTCTTACTATACTGTCCATTGCCGGACAGGTTCACCACTTTTATCCGGTAGTATACCGTGCCTGATCCTACGATATTTTCTTTGTCCTTGTATTCGTAGGTGTTGACGGATGAAGTGTGTGCCTGGTAGGCAACATGGGCGACATCGGAATAGTTGATGCCATCCACGCTCCTTTCGACAATATATTCCCTTGTGTTGCTGTTCTCATTAGATACCTGCCAGTTCAGGGTGGTGGCGCCATCTGTCTGTACCGCGGCCACATTGATGAAGCTGACGGACAGCGTCACGCAGCTCATCGGGAAGGTGGGCAGCTGGCTCTGTGTAATATTCTGCGTCAATACACCAATAGATCCTGCCGTAGCGCCATAATTGCTGGTGCCTTTATTGGTCGTACCGGCTACACCGCCTGCGACGGTGCTGCTGGCGCCCAGGGCCGAATTGGAATAGATGATCCCGCCGCCGCCGCCGCCGCCGGGTCCGTGCGCGTCGATCGTGCCCAGCTGGTTGTTACCTCCGGCGCCGCCTTTGGCCTGCGCGGTCAGGCTGGTCAGACTGCCATTCTTGCTATAGATCACGATGGAACCACCGGCGCCAGCGCCACCGGAACCGTCATTCTTAACGGTGCTGTTTGCGTTTGCTCCATTGGCCTTGATGGTTCCTGTCCCGGTGATCATGTTGTTGGCTATCATTATTATGATACCGCCGCCGGCAGAGCCGCTGCTCGCAAAACCATTGCCGGGGGTACCTGTAGCGTTATTGGTTGTACCGGCTCCACCACCGCCGCCCATAACCAGCCGGGAAGGCGAAACCTGCGTAAAAACGCTACCGGGCTTTCCACCAGAGGCGAGGTTGGAGCTCCAGGAGTTACCTCCCTGGCCGCCGGCGCCGCCATTGGCGCCACCGCCGCCGCCATCATTTTCATCGTTGTTATTGGCGGGGTTGCCGTCCGTACCGCCGCCGCCTGCGTTAGCAGGGGCGCCCCTGGCATAGCTTCCACCGGGATATCCTTCAGACGTGGACACATCCAGGAAAGCGTTATTATCGTTGAGATATTTCGGTGTACCTGCGATCCCTTCTCCCTTGCCGCCATTGGCGTTGCTGATGGAGGAGGTGATATAATCTGAGCTGGAACCGGAACCCGCACCGGTAAAAGAACGGCCGCCACCGCCTCTGAAACCAAGGCCGGAAGCGTCGACGGTATATCCGGCCATGTTGATGTTGTCTGTAGCATACAGCACGAGGACACCTCCGCTGGCTCCGTCCCACCTGGGAGCTATAATATTGCCTGTCAATGTCAGATCATAATATACCGGTACCCGAATGATCTGGTAAGTATACTGACCATCTGTGCCGAAAGGTGTATTCTGATATTTGTTTACAGTACCGGAAAGGAGATTCAAGGTGCCACCCGTCAAAGGCACATTGTTGGTCGCCACCACATATTCCATGTTCCCAGCCAGCAACGAGCTGTTGCTCAGATAGCCGGAACCGCCGTTGCTACTGCTCCCACTACCATACTTGGAGTTATTGGACGAATTGATCTGCGCACCCTGCATTTGTATGATGAGCAGGATATCGCCCGCGGTGATAGCAGCGCTTCCATAAGTGACTGCCCCAAGCGTGATCGACGTAGCGCCTGCATTCACAGTAGCCTGACTGGCAGGATAATATGTGTTGGGGTAGCTGTTGATGTTGGAAGCTGCGGTCAGAGGACAGCTCTGAGCGTTGGCGGAGGTGGCGTAAAAGGCTAAGAATGCCGTGATTACGAAGTTCCATAGGTAATCCCGGAACTTAGCTGCCGGGTAAATGGGTTTCATGGGGTTCAGATTGTTGTTGACGGATCAGGGTTTTGTCGCCGTTCTACAAGGTACCAAACAAATACCAAAATCCACCTACTTATTAGTCAACTTAATACGATAGAAGACAGGAGTAAGATTTTCTACGCGAGGGAAGCATTTTCCTTTTTTGGGAAATGACGAGTTGTCTGCTACTGCAGGTGCAGGCGAAAGGTCAGACCCATATTGTAAGCAAGGCCGTATTCGCTGACTCTTTTCTGGTCATTTGGCTTAATAAGCCGTTTAAAATGACTGTATTTTCCATGGCTATTATCAAAATATCCAAGGCGCCACCGGGAGTTGAAATCCATGTCCATACCCATGCCACCAAACAATCCTACCTGCAATTTCGACAGTTGGAGCGGGAACCAGAATGCCCGTAGGGCGGGTTCCAGGATCAGCCCTCCCCTGCGCAGACCCATGGGTTTGTTATAGCGTTCGGCCAGCTGTTGGTATTCGACGGGCATATTTCCATCGAGGGCGATGATATCCCGATGGAAGCCTACGCCGCCTCCGGCCAATAGAAGAAAGCTATGTTTTCTTATCAGCGTAGTGTAGAGGCCGATGAGCAAGTTGAAGGAGGTAAGGTTCTTCCCGGAATTGATAGTGGACACCCGTATGTCGTACATCTTCCGTGAGCCAACGGGCATGGCGCTAAGCTCGAAATGCAGGCTGGACGGGACGTGGGGCTCGGTAGGATAGCCGTATTTGGCCAGCCACCGGTTGATATGCGGGTCGTTGGCATGTGTAAAGCTGAGACCGCCATTGAACATTAACGAAAATGTGGAGTCGCTGCCCTGGGCGAGGCTATGGCCGGAAACAGCTACCAGCAGTGCCAGTATATAGAAGCTGCGCTTCATCGCCTATAAAAATAGACAAATTGGCCCCGGGTGCAGATTTTTTTAACAAAAATCTGCTGTTGGGCTATTGACCGATGGCCAGGGCCTTTTTCTCCTTCAGTTCCTTCTTCGTCATATTAAAAAGAATGCTATGCCTATTGCTCACGCGTTGCACAAGATGCACATGGGCTATAAAGTCTTCTACGATCTGGATCTTATCGCTGGGCGTCACTACCAGCAATTGAAGGTGTAATTGCTTACAGAGCTCCATCAGGTAAGTGGCTTTTTCTTCGTCCTGGTTGCTGAAGCTCTCGTCCACGGCAATAAAACGGAGACTTTTTGCATTGCGACCTTCCCGGGTGATGCCAAACTGATAAGCGATAGCGCTGCAAAGGATGGTATAGGTCAGCTGGGCTTTTTCGCCACCGGATAGCTGTCCCATCTGGCGATAGGTTTTTTTCAGCTCATGTGTCTCCCGGAATTTCTCGTCGGCCCAGAATTCGAACCAATTCCGGACATCCAACACGCGGCTCCGGTAGGTGTCGCTCTCCTCCAGGCTATTAATAAGGGGTTGAACGTTCTGCTTAAAGTGCCGGGCTTTTTCTTCGAAGCTGTTCTGCTGCCAGTCGGCCGCCTGTGGCAGTGCATTCAACAGCCGGGTGCGGAATTCTTTTATCACGGTGTCGGTGACGGGCCGTATCCCCAGCTGTATATAAGTGTCGGGCAGTCTGTTGAAGTTGATGCCGGCCAGCGAGCCGTTCAAGGTAAAGATGCTGTTCTTTATTTTCCGTTCCCAGCTTTCCAGCTCTTCGTTGAGCACGCCCATTTTTATGACGGCGGTGTCGTGAAGCAGGCGTTCGAAATCTTTTTTGTATTTGGGTAGGTTTTCTGTTTGCAGCTTATCCAACCATTCGAGATATTCTGCCGCATGCTCCCTTTCGGTGGGCAGCTGCTGGGTATCGCCAATCCAGTCGGTGAAGCGTTGCATGATCTCGGGCGTGGGGTTCTTGATCCGCATCATGGCGCGGTCCAGCTCACGGCCTTCCCGTTGGACGAGCTCTTCCAGCTGGGTGACGCTGGTGGCCGCCTGTCCGGTGAGCTGCTGGTATTTCGCGTCAATGTTGTCGAGTGTGCAATCGGCCAGTGATTCGGCATGTTTTTGCTGGAACTGCAGGAGCTGGTCTTTGTCCCTGTCCGTGAGCAGATCCAGCAGGGGCTTGCGTTCCAGCCGCTGTTTCTCCATATTGTCCAGGGCGTTCCCGTCCAGGCTCAATTTGCCGATGAGCTGGTCCTTTTCTATTTCTGTCGATGTGATCGTCGTACGGAGGACGTCGAGCTGTTTGGTAAGCGCTTTTAGCTGATCGCTGCCTTTTTTCAGCTGCTCCATCTGTTCTTCTATACTATACATATCCCGCTGGATGCGGGCGCAGTGGAGGTTTTTGAAGCCGGGATGCTCCGTGATATGTTTGACGGCAAAGACCTGGTCCTGCAGACGGCGGCTTTTATTCTCCGCCCGCTGATGGGTCTCTTCCGCCTGTTCGATGACTGTCACGAGCTGTGATCTATGGTGTTGAAGCGCTGTTCTTTTTTTCTCGTTGTTCCATCCCATCACATACCTGCCGGGGTCGTTCCTTTCCGGCCGATCGTCCTTCTCATGTCTATCCCGATTTTTGATGAGTCCGTTGAGCGTGATGGCTTTTTCATACCGCTCGAGCGTCTTTTCGCTGTCGACGCAGCTGTAATTGTATAATTGGATCACCTGCTGGCTGACCCAGGCGCTCAGGGGATGCTCGGGATGGAACTCCAGCTTGTGCCAGACGGTGCCTTCATCGGCAAATTGTTGGAGCGCTATGTCCTTTACTTGGCTGTATACAAGTCGTGTCCGGAGATTTGTATTGTTTACGTGCTTGTTGAACTTTTTATATTGTTTGTCGGGAATGAGCAGACGGAGCGAAAGGGGTGTCAGCAATTTTTCCAATGCGGGCTGCCAGTCTGCGTCCTCGTGTGTCACCTGCATCAGCTCTCCTGCGAAGGGCAGCTCGTGCTCTTCCAGTTTCAGCGCCTCACAGATCTCTTTTCGCAGCCGGATGAGATGCGCGGGAATATTGTTCCTGTTTTCCAGGAGGGTGTTCAGGTCCGCCTCGATCTTTGCTTTTTCTTCCTTCGCTTTTTTCAGTCTGTCCCGGGCATCGTACAGGTCTTCGTTGTTGTTGCGGATGTCTCCGGCCAGGCGCTTGTCGGCCCGTTCGGCTTCTTTCTTTATGCGTTGATAGGACGGCTCGTCGGCGGGGGCTGATTCCTGCAGATGAAGGGCTGTGCACCATCCGGTGAACTGAGCGAGCGAGCGTTCCGCCTCCCTGTATTCTTTTGTCAGGGTCTCCAGGTCTTTTTCCAGCTGCTGCAGCCGCTGTCCGGCCTTGTTCTGTTCCAGGAGGTTTTTTGTCCGCCTTTCCTCTTCCTGTATGTTGGTGATCTTTTCTTTGATGACGGCGAGCGCTTCTTTTCCGCGACGGATATCCTTTTCTTTGATGTGGATAGCTTCGTCGAGCAGGTGGTATTTGGTATAGCTGTTCCAGACCTTTATTATATCCAGCTCCCGGCGGACTTCGGTCAGCTGTTCCGACCCTTCTTTGAAGTTCCGGTAATGTTTTTCCAGGGGCTGGAGTATGCGTATCTGCTCTTCGCTCTTTTCGATGTTACGCTGTGCCTCGCTCAGCGTCGACAGGTGTTTCTTCAGTTCCTGGAACTCTTCCTCCATATTTCTCGGCTCGAGCATATTGGTGCGGATGAATTCGTTGAGCTCGCCCAGCACTTTGATACCCATGGTCTGGTTGAAGAGGCTAAGGGCCTGCATGCTTTGCATGCCAAGGACTTCCACGAGTCGTTGTGCATAGCGGCTGGCGGCGTCGAACCATTCCACCTGTTTGCGGCTACCTTTATTGTATTGCTGATCGATGCGGCGGCGCCAGGCTCCGTTGAGGTCAAAGGGCCGGAAGTCATCCTCGATATGGAGCGGTTTGTGTGCGACGGCGAAAACTCTTTTCATTTCGGAGCCGCTGAACCAGCGTACCTGGAAGAGGGTGACGTATTGTTCCGCCTCGTTGGAGAAATGTGCGAGGAGGATGCTATAGGCCTGTTCCTTGTTCTCCCGGAGGTAAAGGGTCTTGCTGGCCTGGCCGTTCTCTGTATGGACGTTGCCATATCCACCCAGGACGTAGGTCTCTTCAGTCCGGTCGCCCTTTTTTTCACTTCCGGAGGACTGGTTGTAGAACCGGTGTTTTTTCTCCGGCACGATCAGTGTGAGCAGGGCGTCCACAAATGTGGTCTTGCCGCTGCCGTTGGCGCCGGTGAGCAGGGAGGTCTCTCCTTCGGGTCTTATCTTCCAGACGTGCTCATCGAATGTCCCCCAGTTGAAGATCTCCATGTATTGCAGACGAAAGCCGGATTTGGCCTCATCGGTACTAAATACGCCCAGTTGCATGTTCGGTGAGTTGTTGTTTAAAGTTTTCAAGGATCTCGTGGTCTACTCTTGCCTTTATGATCTTTTTGATACGGAATTTCTGTTCGTCGGCGGGCTCTGCGTTCTCGATCTTTTCGATGAAGTCGAGTTCTTCCACCTTGTCGATGAGCCTGTCGAGGTCCCGGATAAATTTTACCCGGCTGGGATTCTCTTTGAAGAAAAGTTCGGCATATTCCTTTATCTCTCTTCTCTTTTTGATCAATTCGCGGGCGCCGGCCTCTCCTACTTCGAATTCGGCCATCATATCCCGTAGCAGTACCAGCAGGATGCTTTCCTCGTAACCCAGCTGGATGCGGCGTACCCAGCCTGCCACGTTCTCTTCTTCGTCGAGACGCTGCTGTTCCAGATAGGCATAGCCGTCGTCCTTTTCCAGCACGAGCACGAGGCCCAGCTGCTGGAGGAAGCGGGTCAGCTCCACCTGGTATTGGAGCAGCTGTTCCCAGGCGCCTTTTTCAAGGTATTCGACGGGGCCTTTCAGGAGCTTGATAAGCACTGGTGTGTATGGTAATAATGTGGGGGAATTGGTCTTTCCTTCGGATGAGCCGCCGGTGGCGGCACCTGTGGATGATCTTTCTGTTGCCATAGATTTTGCTTTTACCTGCTGAACAGGAGATAGGGTACTTCAATGAATTTTGTTCTGTCCTCATCCAGGGGGATCAGTTCGGTGATCTCCTGCATAGCCTGCACGCGCGCCGCTTTTTCACGGAGGAAACTAAAATAGCTGATGACCTCCGCCATGCCGTGCTCGATCCCGGCGGTGTCGATGATCTCGGAGAGGGTGGCGGTCGTCTTTTTCCGGAGCGCCTTTTCTACCTTGTCCCAGAGTTTTTTCTTATCGCTGTGGCTGGAGTTCAGCAGCCGTTGGAATCGCAATACATCTTCGATCTTTTCTTTGGCGTTGGAGGGTTGTTTTACCGCGCCGGGGGATTGTTTCTCCACGAGGTTGAGCTTTCGCTCCATGCTCATTTTTATCTGCGTGGGTTCTGTTAGCT
>DASZWE010000098.1:0-5196 GCA_035546735.1 Puia sp. | reverse complement strand
AGCTTCAGCGGGGATATCTTTCTTTTGGGGGATGCCACCGCGGATAAGAAGACGGTGACGAACGGCAGTTTCTATGCGAAATTCCAGTAATTTGCTTCGGAATTGAAATACTTTCTCATGAACAAGACGGTCGAGCTGGTGACGGAGTGGGGCGCTTTTGAAGAGCGTCATCCGGGTGCAGACATTGGAGATTTCTGCCGGCATTATCTTATTTCGCAACGGGAAAAGGACCGGCATATTCCTTTGGAGGGGGGTGATATACCCTGGCATCCCGATGGGTTGCTGTTAAAGCTTATGGGGAGGATCAGCAAGCTGAATATGATCTTTGCGGCCAAGGCTCTGGAGGGTACGGGTGTGGATCAACTGGAGGAGTTCGGGATGCTGCTGACGGTGAGGAGGCTGGGCAGTCCGCGCAAGACGGAGATCATCTATGCGAATATCTTTGAGCTCAGCAGCGGGACGGATATGCTGAACCGGCTGAGAAACAAAGGGTTTGTAAAGGAGCATGAGGATAAGGAGGACAAGCGGTCCAAGCGGGTGAGCCTGACGGCGGCGGGGGAGAAAGCCATCGATACGTGTGCGGAGCGGATGATGAAATGCGCGGGTATGCTGCTGGCGGAGATGAACGAGGAGGATGTGCGGCTGTGTACGCAGCTGCTGAAGAATGTGGAAATAAAGTTTGCGGCCCTTTGGCAGCAACATAAGGGCGATAGTTTTGAGGAGATCTATGCGGCGGCGCGCAACTGACAGGCCAGGGCCAGCCACCTACGTGCCAAGCGGGGGCGGAGGTAACCATCCGGACGGGCTGGCAAGGCATTATAAGACAAACGAGCCAGCGCTTTTGTGACAATACTTCGAAAATAAATTAATTTAACTATAATTACTTCGTAATCGTTGTTTTTACTGCATCTTCGATGTACATTTATGGCAAATACATCGAAAATGAACCTCTTCTTTTTTCTTGTGCTTCATATCATCGGGCTGTCGGTTATGGCAGGGACCACGGTGGTAGATTATTTCTGTATGTCTTATTTCTGGAGGCAATATCCCCGGGATAAGGCAAGGGCGGCGGTGTTGTTGCCCGTCCTGGTGAATTTCAGATTTCTTTTTGCGGGGGCTTTTATACTGCTGCTCATCAGTGGTATTGGCATGGTGGCGCTGTCGCATGGGGCTTTTGCGGAACAGCTATGGTTCCGGGTGAAGATGGGAATACTGGTGCTGGTGATCCTTAATGGGGCGATCATCGGTGGGCGGGCCACCAGGGGGCTTCGCAAGACGATAGCGGAGGAGCTGGCGGGGGCGAATGTGGAGCAGCGGAGGAAGGCGTTAAAAGGGCGGATCAGGGCGGTGCATATTATTCAGCTGCTGCTTTTCGTCGCGATCTTTACGCTCAGCGTCTATAAATTCAACTAGGTAAATGCGGGTCTGTCAGCGGCGATACCAACCGGGCCGGAGGCTCGTTGTCCGGAGGACCATCATTAGGTCTTTCCGAAAAAATGGGCTACATTTCTCCAAGGTCCGTTTTTCGGACATACTTGTGAATTTCTGCTATGACTTCCTGCTCCTGAAGGCGTTCTTCAAATACAAATCCCAGTTTTTTAAGTAAGCGGCGGGAGACATCGTTGTCCTGTTCGAAGACGCCGTATACGGCGGGGAGCTTAAGTTCATGGATGGCGAAGTCCAGGAGGCGGGCGGTGAGCTCGGATGCAAAGCCCTGACCCCAATATTCTCTTTTCAGCTGGCAGCCTATCTGCAAGCGGGGGACATCGTTAGGGGAGGCGCCGGCGCCTTTGATGGGGTTGAGGTTGACGGCGCCGATGAAATGGCCGGGGGAAAGCCAGACGGCCCAGTGGTAGCCGGCGCCGGTGCGTATCTGGTCCAGCTTGGTATGAAGGAATTGGGTGTATTGTTCCGGGGTCATGACCCGCAGCTTTCTTATGTATTTAAAGGTATCGGGCTCACGGGCGAGCGCTTCCATGGCGGGAAGGTCGGCTTCTGTGAGGAGGGTGAGGGTAGTGCGGGCGGTATGGAGCGTCGTTGTCATGGGGTTCCGGGGTTGATGATTTTTCCGGCGTCTGTGAAAAATTTTGTTACAGTGGCGTTGAACGTAGTTGGATCGTCCTCGGGGAACTGATGGGTGCCGCCGGGGAAGATCGTTAGCTGGCTGCCGGAGATATGCTGTGCAATCTGGCGGGTATGTTCTTCCCTGATGACATCCTTTTCGCCGGCCATCACGAGCACGGGGCAATGAATGACCTCCAGTTCCTGGAACGTATGGCGTGGTTCTGTCTCGCACATATGGATAAGCCTGAGGGCATTGGCGGCCCGACGGCTGGTATCGCCTCTCCATTCCTTTTTCTCGGCCCGCAAGGCCCGCCAAACCTCCTTGATCACAACGTCTTTGTCGTTGATGAAAACGTTGGCTCCCATCACGGCGAGCCTGCCCACTTTAGAGGGGTATTTCATCGCCATGATCAGACCGGTGCAACCGCCATCGCTCCAACCAAGGACGTTGACCTTTTCAAGATGCAGGTGATCCAGGAGGGCGTTCATGTCTTCCGCGAAGAGGTCATAGGTGTATGTTTTTCCGTCTTCTGTGCTGCGGCCCTGTCCCCGGGTGTCCACGGCGATGATATGGAATTGCTGCGAGAGTGCGGGTATCTGTTTTTTAAAATCAGCGATAGACCCGCGATTGCCATGCAATAGTAGTAGCGGCTGGCCATGTCCGTACTCTTCGTAATAGATACGGATACCGTTGACATCGGCAAATTTTCCGGCGGTGTCATTATTGCCCAGTTCGTATGAATGCGAGCCGTCCGCATACATGTAGTGTTTTCCCTTCCAGGCGGAATCATCCCGGAGGGTCCATTGGGCAGAGTATATTTTATCCCTATAGAACCATGTCTTATCGATGGTGGCGGTGTCCGCTTCGAAATCCATGGCGGGCAATGATACTTCCTCCCAGGCGCCACCGTCCTTTTGCAGATAGAAATGGAAGTCATCGAAACCATAGAACCCCCTGTTTCGGGTGCTTCCGCCAAATAGGATCGTTTTGGCGCGAGGTCCGAGCTTTACTTCGGGAGAGGTATAGACGGTCCATTCATCCGTGCGGATAGGATGATTGCGCATGTTGTCAAAGAATGCAAGCATTTTATCCTCATCATCTACGCGTACCCAGAGGGAAGCATACGCGGATGGTTCGAGTATCCGCGCCCGGACGGCAGCCTGAACCTTGAATCTGGCGCCACGCCATTGACGCGCGTCGACAACCTTAAGCAAAACGCCGGAATTGATAGACGTCTGCGACAGGGCGGCGCTGGAAAGACATAGAAGAAGACAGATAAGGCCGGGTGACGTGTTGCGTTTCATACTGACGAATAACGATTATTGGATCAGTAAAGTATAGAACTGAATGGCCCGTTGGAAGTCCCTGATGGGCAGCTGTTCGTCAATGCCATGATATCCCTTGCCGTCTGTGATGGGGCAGAAATTGATAACGCCATTGCTGATGGCCCTGAAGTTCCTGGAGTCGGTGGCGCCTACCATAACATAGGGGACGGGTATGACATCGTCCTCCACGGCACCGGCTGCGTCGGATACTTTTTTAAACACGTCGGAATGAAAGTCGGTCATGGGGGATGGCTCGGTGGAGAAGTCGCCGGTGACCCTGATCTTTACCCTGGGGTCGTCAACGGCTTTCCGGACGAACTCCTGTATTTCTTTGATGCTCTCGCCGGGGAGTATGCGCGCATTTACGATGGCCCTGGCCCGGGAGGGGATCACATTTTCCCGCACGCCGCTCTCCAGGATGGTGGGAACAATGGTGGTGCTGATCATGGCGCGACCGTCCCTATCCTCTCCTAACTTGTATAATACATAGCCTTCGAACAGCCACAGGTTGTTCAACGCCATCTTTCGCGGGAAGTCGTTGGATGAGCCGCTGATACGGGTGAGGAACTCGCGGGTGGGGGCGAGTATTCGACGCGGCGTCTCTTCTCCCCGCAGCTTGTACAATGCCCGGGACAAAATATCGATGGCCGTCTCTTTATCGGGACGGGAAGAGTGGCCGCCTGTCTTCTCTACGAGCAGCTCGAAGGTGGCATATCCTTTTTCACCGATGCCTATGAGCGCGACGGGTCGTTGCAGGTCGCCTAATTTCTCCCGGGTGAACTCCCCTCCTTCATCCACTACCATCTCCGGCCGTATATGTTTTCCCTGGAGGAGGCGAACGATGGCGACAGCGCCCTGGCCGGTAGATTCTTCGTTATGTCCAAAGCAGAGCAGGACCGTGCGTCGGGGTGTAAAATTTTGCCGAAGCAGCGATTCCACTGTCTCCATGATGGCGATCATGCTGCATTTATCGTCTACGGAACCTCTTCCAAAGATCGTGTCGCCCTTTATCTCTCCACCGAAAGGTTTGACCGTCCACAGGCTAAGGGCGGAGGGCTCTACGGGCACCACATCGTAATGGGCCATGAGCACCAGGGGCGCGAGCGAGCTGTCGGCGCCTTTCCACGTATATACATAGCTGAAGTCGGCCACGATGTCGCGGCTGAGCCGTTGATGGATCATGGGATAGGCGCTGTCCAAAAAAGACCGGTATTTCAAAAAAGTGGCGCTGTCGATGCGGGAAGGGTCCTGAGGCGAGACGGTGGGGATGCTGATGGCGGTGCTGAGATGTGTCAGCGCGGCGGAGGGCAGGGCGGCCAGTGGGGAGGCTTTGTGTTTGGGCCAGGGCTTTGCGTTAAAGGTCCTGATGAGTATCCATCCTGCCAGCAGGACGATCAAAAGAATAATGACGGCCGCTATTTTTTTACCAACGTTCATATTTGACGATTTAAGGTGTTGGTGAGATCACGTGTTCATGCGTCGAAAACTTTTCGAGGGCAATCGGTCAAGGACAGACATACGAGGCCGGACCTGTGAATCTGCCGATCAATCCCGATAGTTCAAGGCCGGCTTGCGGTCCCCGAGGAGCGCCTTGTATTGATAGTCTCCCTTCTTCTCTCTGAACTCTTCTTTGGCCTGCTGTATCAACGCGGGGTCTGTGAACAGGTCGATGGCTGTCAGGGCCATGGTCTTGGCGGCCACCATCATACCCTTTGTGCCGATGTCCGTGCCACCGCAAGCGGTAGCCTGCCAACTGTGGGCGGGTGTGCCGGGGACCCAGGTAGCTGCGGACATGCCTACTGTCGG
>DASZWE010000097.1:0-4541 GCA_035546735.1 Puia sp. | reverse complement strand
AGTCCCGCCCCTGCCCTTAGAGAATCCATCGCTTCCTGGTCGTATACGACGTTGTTCTTCCGGTCGATCAGATCATTGTAAGCGTCCCAAAAGAAGGCCGGTATTCCATTTGCCCTGGCGGATTGCGTAACGTATCTGAAGAAATGCGACCTGGAATCCAGGGACAGGATCGAATCCTGCGGATGCCCGGTCAGTGTGGCATTATGCCGTGGTACATCAAACTCGCCGATCAACACCGGTATATTCTTATCGACAAACTTCCTTTTCATCTGCGCCCACGTACTATCGATATATGGTTCTTCCGTACTTGCTGCAGCGTTCCTCGTAACATCATCATTCGAGTGGTAGTTGGCGCCCCAATAGCACCATTCCTTGCCCCAGGAAGCATCCGATGACAATATGCAAAAGTTAGGCGGCGAGTACCAGTGTACTTCCAGGATCAATTTATCCGGCGCCGGATCCACCGGCATACCCGGTACTCCGATGAAATAGTTAGCCAGATCGGTATTTGTTTCCGGGGCCTGGATGACCAGCGTGCGATGGGCGTTCTTCCCGCCCGTGGAGCGCACGGCATTGATAAAGATCTGATGATAGTCCTTTAACACCGCACTGGAAGCCTGATCGCTGGCATTCGGCTCATTGGCGCTGGCAAACATCAAATGTTCGTCAAAATCCCGCATCTCCGTAGCTATCTGTTCCCAATAGGCTTTTTGCTTCGCCTTGATGGTATCCAATTTTGCGCCGGCAGCAGTACAATCCAGCCATCCGCCATCCCAGTGACAATTCAACAAAACATACATGCCGTCATTGACGCAATATTGCACTACTTCCCTGACCCTGCCAAGCCAGGCGGGATCGATGGCCCCTGTCGTTTGATCCGCATGAAAGTCCCAGGCGCATGGGATGCGGATAGCATTGAAACCGTTGCTCTTTACCAGGTCGATCAGCGCCTGTGTGATCACAGGATTCCCCCAGCCCGTTTCGCCGCCGGGAGCTTCCAAAGAATTGCCAATATTCCAACCCAGCTTCATCTTTGCCACTAATTGAGCAGCGGTGCTGCTCATACCCGTTGCATCGGCGGCAACGGGCGATGTATTATACGACCGGAAGATCTGGGAAGGCTGCAGTACGGTGATCCGCCTGGCCTGACCGTTGGTAAAATTCACGCTTAAGAACACCGTACGGGTGCTGCCCGACGAGTTTTCCCCGGCCGCCAGGTTAATAGTCGCCGCACCGCTATTGCCCGATGTCTGGCTCAGATGCAGCCATCCGATACCGCTGGTATCGACACTCCATGCAGCATTGGAATTGAATGACAAAGCTATGGTCCCGCCGGCCTCCGGTATCGTATCCTTTATATTGGAAAGTGTGATCTGGGAAGTTCCCGTATCGCTCTTCTTACAGGAAACAACCACCAGCATTGCAACAAATACTCCAAAAAACTTATATAGCCGCTCCTTTCTCATTACGATCTTTTTCGTTTCGTTTGTTTTATTATTTGATCTTCACACATCTGAAATTATCGATGGCCACAACAAGTGCCGTGGCAGAAGGGGCCGATCCGTCGTTCATGACATATGCGTTGATGCTGCCGCTGCCGGAGGCCCCCAGTAACGTCGTCAGATCCGGCGCCATGAGACCCGTACCATCCTTTCCGCCATTAGGTGTGGTCAGGAACTGTGTCAGCGGTATCGTCACCGTCTGCCATCCGCTGGTCTTGAAAGGAGATGACGCGCCGTTGGCTCCCTTCCAGGGCTCATACCGGGCGAGATAGGTCCAATCGCCATTATGTACAAAAAATATCGAAGCTCCATTCCAGGGGCTGGTAACGCTGACCTCGAATTTCAGCGCCCAGTTAGCCAGCGGGTCGCTTAAATTGGCCACCGGCACCCATTGCGCGCTGTTGCAATTGATGCTCCTTCCCCCGTTCCACCAGCTGCCATCCCCATTGCTTAAAGAGCCGCCGCTGTTCAGGATAGCGTAAGTGCCGTTGTTGCCGGGATAATCGGTGCTGCTGTTGGAAGTTCCTGCGCTCCACCATTGGTAGGTGTTTACATTATCGAAATTGCACAGCACGCCCGTGGTAAAATCCGCCACATTGAAGGGTGTTGTTGTCGTTCCGGATTTGGTCGTGATGGAAAGGGGTCCTCCGGTGCCGCTCAACGGCGGTACGACAAATGCAAGGGAAGTGCCATCGGCCGAAGCATTATAAGAATCAACGTTTGCACCCGCAAAGCTTATATTGCTGATGAGAAAAAAGTTCGCTCCGCGGATCCATACGGAATCGCCCGGGTTCGCCATTTCATCCGAAATATTTAAAATAGCAGGCGGAGGAACTACGATATTGAAGTTAAAAGTGGTTGACCCGGCGGTAGTGGTATATTTTATCGTGTTGAGATCATCGGCCGCCACCGAATTGAATGCGATCACGGAAGGAAGCTGCACCACCGCGCTCGTATCGGAGAAAAGCGCAAAGTTGAAGCTCACCGGAGCGCCGTCGATCAATATCTGTACGGCATTCTGCAGGTTTCTCCCTTCCAAAACCACCCACTGGCCGGTCGGCGTAAGACTTGCCATCGCCGTATCATTGGGAGCAGGAGCATAATAGCGTACGCCTGTCAGCACCGGACCTCCTGACCCTGTTTTTTTACAGGCGGAAAATAGTAACAGGGCGACTACACAGGCAAGTAACCCCCTTTGACAATGACGATATAATATATGGTACATGTTGTTCTTTTTTTGAGTTAATGCATTAATAATACGGCACCGGCGGTTGGGCCAGTTTCGGATCGGCCGTCAGCTCTGTCGACGGAATTTGTAAGGTGAACGCACTGATAGTGGCGGGTAAAATGGTGGGAGCCGCAGTGGAATCCGGCGTGGCTACACCGGTGACGGGATCATAAGAAAACGTCATCCGTTTCTGATTATTGATAATATTGACCGCCTTGTCCGGGTTATAGTAAGAAAGCCTCACCAGGTCCAGCCAGTATTGTCCTTCAAAACCAAATTCGATCCTCCTTTCCCTAAGCAGTGTATCGGCATCCAGCATAGGAGCAGGATCAACACCAGCCCTGGTCCGCACTTTGTTAAAATACAATAATGCATCAGCGTCGCTGGTGCTGGCATTGTTACCCAAAATGGCTTCGGCATATACCAGGTACACATCGGCCAATCTAAGGATGGAATTGTGCTCGACAGACGACCAGATATCCATGGTCGGTGCATTGTTGTCCTTCTCATTGCCGATAATGTGCTTTTTCATGGACTGCCCCGTTGCCTTATATCCGCCCCCGGCCGCATTCAGCTCCGGATAATAATCTCCATTAAGCATGATCGTAGCCAGACGTCTGACGGTGTCCTTCCAGGTATAGTTCTGATAGAAGTCGTAGGTGGGCGCCAAAGGCGTCCAGGCGCCTGTCTTCAGCGGGTTGATATCGTTGCTGGGCGAATAGGTCAGCCAGTCGTTGCCATTGCCATAGCCGACGCCGGCCGTCCATTGAAGGGCAAATAACGATTCAGGGTTGTCATTGTATTGCGCCCTGAAAAGGTTGTAATAGCTGGGCAGCAAGGACAATCCGCTGTTCTTACACACATTGCCGGCATATTTTATGGCGCTGTCCAGCAAAGCCTGATCCCGTACCCCGCCGCTCTGACCCAAACCCGCCTCCGTTAAATACACTTTGGCAAGCATACCCTGTGCCGACCAGGTAGTCAATCGTCCCGTTTCATCCGTGCCGGGGAGATTTTGCACCGCAAATTCGAGGTCGGTGGTAACGAACTTATAAACGTCCGAAACGATATTCCTGTTCAGCAACGGCTGGTTGATCAGCTTGGTATTGTCCTCGATAATGGGTACGGCGCCCCATAAAAGCGCCAAATGATAGTATGCTACGGCACGGATAAACCTGGCTTCGCCGATAGCCGCATTCTTGTCTGCGGCGGGAATGGAGGAGGAAGCCTGTTGCTGTATGGCATTGATCACGGTATTGCACTGCGCGATGACATTATACAGGCCCGTCCAGCCGCTGGCCACAATTCCATTTTGCCCGGTGATGGTACGCGTATACAGCTGGACCAGGTCCCCCCAGTATCCGAAATAGGCATTCCCGCTCATTACATCGCCAAGCAGCAACAAGGCGCCATTATGCCATTGCCACCATGGGGAACCGCCATACAAACTTGCCGTAGCCAGCCGCAAGTCGGATGTGGTTTGGTAAAAATTGTTGGAGCTTATCTGCGAGCTCGATGGGCGATCCAAAAAACTCTTTTGGCATCCCGCTATTGTCGCTGCAAACAGCAAAACGATGATTATTTTATTAGTTGATCTCATAATTATATCTTGATGGGTGATGGCCTTATTTGGCAAATCCAATATTTGCGCCGATGGTATATATTCTTGATTGGGGATAATATCCCTGGTCCCAGCCTGCCTGAAGGGGATTCCAGGAGCCGATCTCAGGGTCCATACCCGAATAGTGTGTAATGATAAAAGCATTGGACACGGTGGCAAATACGCGGAACGACTGCAGATGCACCATCGA
>DASZWE010000096.1:0-11470 GCA_035546735.1 Puia sp. | reverse complement strand
AATCCGAATATCCGTGCTTTTGCTATCGAAGATCCAATCGGATTTCTGAACAGGTATCCTCAACGCGTCATTTTCGATGAAGTTCAGCGTGTTCCTGCGTTGTTCTCTTATATTCAAAACAGGGTAGACGAATCCCGGCAGATGGGGCAATTTATACTATCCGGCTCTCAGAATTTTCATTTGATCCATAACATTACCCAGTCCCTGGCAGGAAGAGTAGCTTTGTTCAAGTTGCTTCCCTTTGACTTTAGTGAACTAAAAACCGATGACCTTTTACCAGCGACCTACGCGAAAGCCGCCATCAATGGTTTCTATCCGGCTATTTTCGACCGGCAGATCGAACATAGCGTATTCTATTCCAATTATATTCAGACTTATATAGAGAAAGATGTTACTGAACTATTGCACATTCGCGATCTTAAGCTATTCAGGACCTTTATTGGCCTTTGTGCAGGCAGAGCCGGACAGTTATTGAATTACAGCGCTCTTGCCAACGAATGCGACATTTCTCACAATACAGCAAAGGCATGGCTTTCCCTGCTGGAAAGCAGCTATATCGTCTTTTTTCTTCAGCCTTATTATCAAAATTTCAATAAACGGCTGACCAAAACTCCCAAGCTGTATTTCTATGACACTGGTCTATTGATCCATCTTTTGGGAATACGGACGACAACCGATCTCGAAACCGCCGGCTTAAAAGGTGCTGCTTTTGAAAATATGGTCGTAGCGGAATTCCAAAAGAGAAATCACCATCTGTATCTTCATCAGGATTATTTCTTTTGGCAGGATTCTAATGCCAACGAAGTAGACCTGTTACAGAAGACCATAACCGGGTTGTCCGTGTATGAAATTAAAGCTACCGAAACAATCAATTCCGGCCTGTTCAGGCAAATGGACCGTTTTGAAACGTTGGCTAGTCCTGCCACAGTAGCCAAAACGTTGATCTATGGCGGGGCCGAGGGCCAAAAAAGAACGAATTATAATGTGTTGAGCTGGAGGGATATTTCCGACGGGGAACAGGCCCATGACCTCCTTATTTAATGCCCGGGCCAAAAAAATCTTCAGTAATTGATAAAATTCCCTAATTTGAGTTGCGTAAAGCATACATGAAGAGGATTGCTGCTATACTGCTAATGGGGATATTGCTCTTTTCCTGGTACGGGTATGAGCTGTTGTCTTCCTACCTGGAAGCTAAGGCTGACCGTCAGCTGGAAGCCCGGCTGGACGCGAATCGCTATGATGAGTCGGAGCTCATCTCCATTAAGGTACCTTCTTCCCATCTTTCTTATTACAACAGCTCTACTCAGTTCGAGCGTGTGGACGGCCAGATCGAGGTCGGGGGCGTACAATACAAATATGTCAAACGCCGGCTGTTCAACGATTCGCTGGAGCTGCTCTGCATCCCCAACCATGCCGCCATGAACCAGCAGACGGCGAGGAATCAATTCTTCCAGCTGGTGAACGATCTCCAGCAGCACAATGGACAGGGGAAGAAATCCGACCATTCCACTTCAAAGAGCTTTTCACCCACCGACTACGAGACGGTATCATCCCTTACGGTGGGCCAACTGGGTTATACCATTCATTCTCTCATGTTCAGGGACTTCGTACCTACTCTTTCCTCCTCACCTCATCTTACGGCCGAGCAGCCGCCCGATCAATTTTCCTGCTGATCATTCTTCCGGTAGCTAATGTCTATTGGGAATGAGCTAACGACAATGGACCCGTTCCGTTGCATCCGGCGCTGATATGATTACAGCGCTCCGGGGCTTTGAGTTTTAAATTCACCATATGTATAGATCTCTGTTCATCATAAGCATGATGGCAGGACTGGCAGCATGTAATAGCCAAAAAAGTTGCAAACCAATAATAAAACCAAACTAAAATGAGAAAGTTTTTCTTATCGCTGCTGACCCTTATACTGATCACCGTTGCAGAAAAGACAAGCGCCCAGGGCTGCGTCGCCATCCGTAGTGCAGGTGGTTTCTGCGGAGCCGGGGAGGGTCATATAGACACTACCAGCAAATGGCAGCTTAGTGTGAACAACCGCTATTTCAAATCCTTCCGGCACTTCATCGGCACGGACGAGCAAAAGCAACGTATGGCCCAGCAGACGGAGGTCATCAACCATCAGTACACTACGGATGTTACGATCTACCGGCTGATCAATCCCCGCTGGTCGATCATGCTGGATATGCCCATCGAGGCCAATACCCGCAGCAGCCTGTATGAGCATGCTAACCTGGGCAGGTTCCAGACGCACAGCTTCGGCGTAGGTGATATGCGCCTGGCCGTCTACAGTTGGCTACTCGACCCCGTAAAGATGCCAAAAGGAAATGTACAAATAGGTTTGGGTATCAAGCTGCCCACAGGCGCCTACAATTACCAGGATTATTTTCATCTGACAGACAGTACCAAGCGACTGGGCGCCGTGGACCAATCCATACAGCTGGGTGATGGTGGTACGGGTCTGACGCTGGAGGTGAATGCCTTTTACAGCTTCTCTTCCCAATTCAGCTTTTATGGCAATTTCTATTATCTCAGCAATCCCCGCGAGGTCAATAGCACGTCTACCGCCCGTGGAGGTACTGCCTCCGCTTCGGCTGTCAAGAATGGCAGCGATGTCATGAGCGTTCCCGATCAGTTTATGTGGCGTGCCGGCTTCAACTATATGGTCAGTCATTTTACTCTTTCAGCCGGTGTGCGGGAGGAGTGTCTGCCTGTGCATGACCTGGTGGGTGGCAGCAATGGTTTCAGGCGGCCCGGTTATATCATTTCCGCGGAGCCCGGCGTCACGTACAGTGTAGGAAAAGTATCTGTCTACGGCTTTGTCCCTGTGGCGATCGTGCGTAACCGCACGCAAAGCGTTCCGGATATGATCACGACCCAGCTCACGGGCAAGACTACTCATGGTGACGCCGCCTTTGCCGATTATGCTATCAACATCGGATTGAACTATCGTTTTTAAATCGCCTATAACCAAAACCTATGCTTCATTCAATTATTAAAAAGATGATCCTTCCCGCGGCGTTCCTGCTGCCCGGGTCGCTGCTGCGGGCGCAGACGGACCTGGATGCCATTATGATGACGAAGAACAATCTTTGCATCGGAGGCAGCTACATGTATAGCAGCTGGGATCATTATTGGGAGGGAACGTTCAAGCGGGACAACGAGAACCTGGGAACGGTTTCGACAAAGATGATCGGGCTGATGGGCGCTTATGGCATCAGCAGGAAGCTGAATGTCATTTTTGGCGCGCCTTATGTCGTAACGAATGCGACGAAGGGAACCTTACATGGCCAGAAAGGTATTCAGGACCTTTCTGCGTGGATAAAATGGATGTTCCTGGAAAAGAACGTGGGCAGCGGCGTGCTGTCGCTGTATGCTTTGGGTGGAGCGTCATTGCCGTTGACGAATTATATCGCCGATTATTTACCGTTGAGTATCGGACTTCAGAGCAAGACGCTTTCGGGCAGGCTGCTGGTGGATTATCAGCAATCCAATTTTTTTACGACCCTGTCGGGTACCTATACGTGGCGGAGCAATATCAACGTGGATGAACCTTCTTATTATACCACGGCCATGCACAATACCAATGAGGTCCAGATGCCGAATATGACGATGTTCAACCTGAGGGCGGGTTATCGCAGTGATCGCATGATACTGGAGGCGGTAGGAACGCAAATGAACACATTGGGCGGATTCGATATCCGTAAGAATTTCATGCCTTTCCCCAGCGCGAAGATGAATGCGACGATGATCGGAGCACACGGCAAGTATAATTTCCCGTTTGCGGAGGGACTTTCGATCGAGGGTGGCGGTAGTTATACTGTCGCCGGTCGCAACGTAGGACAGTCGACGGGGTTCGACGTCGGTGTGTTTTATATCCTGGATTTCTCTCCTAAAAAGAAAAGCAAATAATTATGCGTAAGATATATACATCGGTCCTGGTGATCTTTCTGGCGGCCTGCAACAAGAGCATTTCGGACAGGACGGCCAGTCTGCCTGCGCTGGCGCCTGCGGACCAGGACCTGAATGCGGGTTCGTGGAAACCTATTTTGCTGTCACGTCCCGATACGTTCGGGGTGGCGGCGCCTGCGGCTACCAATTCAACCGGCTATCTGGCGGATCTTTTTGAGCTGAAAGGATATCAGAAGAGTGTGACGGATGCACAACGTGCAGCGATAAAATATTGGAGCGCGGGTAATGTGCTGCGGTGGAACGAGATCATGCGGGAGCTGGTGGCCAAGTATAATCTCCCGCCTTATCAGAATCCGGATGGCACGTATACTGCGCCGAGCGCTACTAATCCATTCGCCTATCCGTATTTCCCTTTTGCCAACCCGCCTTATGCCGCGCGGGCTTATGCTTATGTCAGCGCCGCGCAGTATGATGCGCTGGTGGCCTGCTGGTATTACAAGAACCTGTACAAACGCCCTGCTCCTTACAAGACGGATTCGTCGATACAGGTGTATGTCACCAAAACGGATCTGCCCTCCTATCCTTCCGAAGCGGCTGTGTTGGCGGGTGTGACGGCGGAGATGATGAAGCTGCTGTTCCCTGATGAGATTGCTTCTATCCAGCTGAAGCTGCAGGAAGCAGAGCTGGCGGCTATCCAATCGGGGGCGGCTACCCGCAGCGATATCACAGCGGGTGAAGCGCTGGGCAGACAGGTTGCGCAGCTATTTACCGCCCGTGCCCGTGGCGATAATGCGGGTAAGGCCGGCGGAACGCAGACGGACTGGAATAATTTTGTCACGGTGACGGAAGCCAAAAGTCAGACGCCCTGGTTGAGCCTGGAGGGGCCTCCGCGTCCCCCCATGCTGCCTTTGTTCGGGAAAGTAAAATGCTGGCTTTTCGACAGTGCTACGATGGTGTCGCTACGTCCCGGACCGCCTCCTTCCACCAGCAGTGACTCGATGAAGTCGGCTACCGCGGAAGTATATGCCAAGATCAAGAACCCTACGCGCGACCAGATGAAGCTGGTGCAGTTCTGGGCGGATGGGGCGAATACATATACTCCTCCCGGCCATTGGAACTCCATAGCCGCACTGGATTTTATAAAGAAGAATTTTAGCGAAGTAAGATGGGCCCGCAATATGGCGCTGCTGAACTGTGCGGAGATGGACGCCGCGGTGAGCTGCTGGGATATCAAATATTATTATTTCAACCCACGGCCCACGCAGATGAATGAAGATATCAAGACGCTGACGGGTATACCCAACTTCCCATCGTATGTATCCGGCCACTCGATGTTCAGTGGAGCCGCTGCAACGATCCTGGGGCATATCGTGCCGGAACGCGCCGGCGCCTATATGCAGATGGCGCAGGATGCGGCCAATTCGAGATTTGTCGGCGGGATCCATTACAAGGTAGATTGTGAAGTAGGACTTACGGTGGGGAAGAATGTAGGTAATTACGCTGTCCTTCGTGCTACGCAGGATGGAGCTGAATAATGTTTGTCCTTCGGACAACGAGCCGGAGGCTCGTTCTGAAAGAGTTTTATTATTGGATCACTAAGCAAAAGTCAAAAAACGCCGCGATTCTTCGCGGGGTTTTCTTTTAAGATCATCGGGGCGCCGGGCTGGCATCGGCCTGAATCCCTGCTTAAATATATAATTTTTTATCAAAATGAACCGGATCAGCTTTTTTTCCATCCTTACGCTGGTTTCCCTTTCGGCCGCCGCCCAGGAGAAACCTGTTGTTCGCATGTTGGATAGTGTATTGATACGCAGCACGATACAACCTCATCTGCCCGAATTGCAGGGGGTGTATATCTACTCAGGAAAAAAGACCAATGACATCATTCCGGACGCCAGCGGCGCCAACCTGGCGGCAAATAACGCCCGGATGGTATTTGCCCGGATACCCGGCGTCAATGTATGGGAAATGGATGGTGCGGGGACGCAGGTCAATATCGGCACGCGCGGAACGGATACCCATCGGAGCATCGAGATGAATATGCGGCAGAATGGCTACAATACCAATTCCGATATATTCGGCTACCCGGAGGATCACTATACTCCTCCCATGCAGGCCATCCGCGAGATCCAGTACGTAAGGGGATCGGCGGCCCTTCAGTTCGGCAGTCAGTTTGGCGGCATGATGAACTACCTGATAAAGAATGGCGACAGCACCCGGCCTTTTGTATTGGAGAGTGAGCAGACGGCGGGATCGAATAAGTTCTTCAATTCTTTCAATGCGGTGGGCGGTACCGTGGGGAAGATCAACTACTACGCTTATTTCGATCAGCGTCAGGGAGACGGATGGCGTCCCAATGCAGCTTTCGTATACCAGGCCTATTATGCGGGGCTGACCTATAACTTCAGCTCCAGGGGGAATATCGCCCTGCAATTCTCCCGGATGAACTACCGTCAACAGATAGCCGGGGGTCTCGATGATGCGCAGTTCGCTCAGCATTCAAAGCAGTCTTTCCGCGCGCGCAACTTTTTCAGCCCGGAGATCAATATTCCGGCATTGCTCTTCAACTATGCATTGTCTCCCAGCACACAGCTATCTGTCACCTCCCACTATTTAGGAGGACAACGCAACAGTGTACAGTTCATCAATACGCCTAATGTCCCGGATACGATCAATACGTCGCTGGGCACGTATAATCCCCGGCAGGTAGACAGGGATTATTACAGCGGTTTTACCACGGAAGCCCGTCTGCTGCATCGTTACACATTGGGCAAGGTCTCCGCCGTGTTTACGGGAGGGGCCAGATATTTTTCAGAGGGTACGAAACGTAGGCAGAAGGGGGTTGGAACTATCGGCAGTGACTTTGATCTCAGCCTGACCAAACCCTATGGCATCGATCTTCATCTCCACACGGACAATTATGCGGCATTCGTGGAAAATCTTTTCCGGGTCACCCCGCGTTTTTCGGTCACCCCGGGTGTACGTTACGAAGTCATCCGATCGATGCTTAATGGCGTGATCAACAATGCCAGCTTCCCGGTAGCGTATATGGGCAACCGTAACTTTGCCTTGTTTGGCATGGGCCTGCAGTACCAGGTCAGCAAGGGAACGCAGTTATATGGCAATATTTCGCAGGCCTACCGGCCCTATCTGTATGCCAGCATCACGCCTGCGGACCAGATAGGCGTCATCGATCCCAATCTGAAGGACAGTAAGGGGTATGATGCGGATCTGGGTTATCGTGGCCGGGTGGGCGACTGGATGCAATTCGATGTCAACGCGTTTTATGTCTATTATGGCAACCGGGCGGGTCAATTGACATTGACCCGTCCCGATGGTAGCAATTATCTCTATATGACTAATATTGGGGATGTCCTGGCGAAAGGAGTGGAGAGTTATTTCGAGGCGAGCCTGGCGGGAGCCGGAGTGGATATGGGACGTGGGATCGATATACGTGTGTTCAACTCGCTGTCCTATACGCATGCCCGCTATTCCAGTGGACAGATCAACAATAACGGGCATAATGTATCGCTGAAAGGCAATTGGGCGGAAGGTACGCCGGAGTGGATCGATCGGGCCGGGCTCATTTTCCAATCGGGGTCCCTTCGGAGCACGCTGCAATACAGCTATGTGGGTAAGAACTACACCGATGCCAACAATACGGTGCTGAATCCCACCGGGGCAACGGGGGTCGTGCCGGCGTATCATGTATGGGACTGGTCGGCCGACTGGGCCTTTCTCACGCATTATCATGTTTCGGCGGGGATCAACAACCTGGCGGACGCACGGTATTTTACCCGTCGTATCAATATGTATCCCGGTCCGGGGATACTGCCTGCGGACGGGAGGACATTTTATGTGTCGTTGGGGTTGAAGCTGTAAGTGTCTGTTGGTTTCCGTGTCGGCAGCGCTGTAATTCCATAGCGGCCTGCTGGTCGCTGGGTGGGCGAGTATCCGGTGCCAAAATTTTGCACGTGAGCCTGCCTGCCATGGAGAAGCGGCTGATCGTGAGTAGGTAGGTACTTTGTACATTCCGCATTTTGGTGTAGGTTTATGCTATCATAACCGTGGAATATGAAAAGAACCGTCTACTACCTCCTTCTGTTCCTATGTACCCTTTCTCTGTCCGCCCAGCCCGTTGTCACTACTCCACCTGACAAGATCTATGGAAAACTATTTGTGGACGTGCAGATGGGCAGGGTATTTCCCGACGGAAAGACATTTGTCGACTGCATACCCAAGCGCAAGCCGGCGGAGATCGTGGCGGATTATGAGGCAAGCAGGAGCGCCGCGGGCTTTGATCTGAAAAAATTCGTGCTGGATAATTTTGAGCTTCCGGCGGGTCCCACCGATAATTACAAGACGAATACTTCGGAGGATGTGGTTACCCATATCAAGAATCTTTGGGCTGTATTGAAAAGAACGCCTGACAAGGTAGTGGAAGGCAGTTCCCTTTTGCCGCTGCCGTATCCCTATATCGTACCCGGCGGAAGATTTCGGGAAGTATATTACTGGGATTCCTATTTCACCATGCTGGGTTTGAAAGAGAGCGGCGAGACGGAAACCATCGACGACATGGTAAAGAACTTTGCCTATCTCATCGAGCATTACGGACATATACCCAATGGCAACCGGACGTATTACCTGGGCCGTTCACAACCTCCTTTCTTTTCCGTCATGGTGGAATTGCTGGCCGAGATAAAGGGGGACAGCGTCTACCAGGAGTTCCTGCCTGCCATGGAAAAGGAATATGCGTTTTGGATGGATGGCAGTGATAAATTGAAGCCGGGACAGGCTTATCGCCGGGTGGTCCGGCTGGCAGGGAAAGATGTGTTGAACAGGTACTATGATGACGCCATGATCCCCAGACAGGAAAGCTGGCGGGAAGATGTAATCGTGGCCGACTCCGTACTGGCAAGGATCACGAGCTACCCGGCAAAGATGCCTTCGACATCGAAGATGTTTGTGAAGGGGGAGATCCGCAAAGCCGTCTACACCGACTTGCGGGCTGCTGCCGAAAGCGGCATCGACTTCAGCAGCCGCTGGTTTGCCGATGGCAAACATTTGCGTACCATCCGGACGACGGACATGGTGCCGCCGGACCTCAATGCGCTGCTTTACCACCTGGAAGTGTCCATTGCCAAGGCCAGGCTGATGAATAAGGACGACAGCACTGCCAGCCTTTTTCGAAAGAGGGCGGCTAAAAGAGCGGCGCTCATCGACAAATACTGCTGGAACAAGGTCCTTACTTTTTACACCGACTATGACTGGAGGACAAAGAAGCAAAGCAATAATATCAATCCCGCCGGGATGTATCCCTTTTGTTTTATCAACGAACATCCGGACTATATGAGCTTCCTTGGCGCCAAGGTGGCGGGTGTCATACGGGAGAAGCTGCTGAAGCCAGGCGGTGTCGTCACTACGGAATTCAATACGGGGGAACAATGGGATGCACCCAATGGATGGGCGCCCCTGGAATGGATGGTAATATGGGGGCTGGATCGTTGTGGTCAGCAGGACCTGGCGGCGGATATTGCGGCGCGATGGGTCAGGCTGAATGAAAAAGTATATAAGGAGACGGGCAAGCTGATGGAAAAATACAATGTGGAAGACATCAACAAAGAGGCCGGGGGTGGTGAATATGCCGGACAGGACGGTTTTGGCTGGACAAATGGCGTGTTGTTGAAGCTGATAAGGAAATACGATCTGCCGAAGGAATGAGGGACAGTTCCTGCCCGGACCTATTCATTACCCAGCCAGAATTTCAAAAGCCGCCTTCGGTGCAGCCGGAATACATCCAGGCTTTTATTCACGGGGATGTGCACACGGAAAAAGGCCGACTCGGCCATGCCGTATACCAATCCACCGCCGCCGCCGATGGCCAATCCTCCCAGGAGCGCCTGTCCGAAAGACAGATCGGGGTCGTAAAATCCTTCGCGCCAGTAGTAGCTCACGACCACGAATGTGGCGGCCACCGCGCCGAGGGTGCAATCGAGCAGTACCGAACGGAAGAATCTTTTTTTGACTTTTATAGTGTAGATGTGCCGGGCGTCGAAGTCCATTCTTGTCCTGTTCTTTAGCAGCATGATGGATACGGTGGAGTCGGTCATTTCGATGATCCTGCCTTTATATTTTCCGCTGTCGGTGGATAGGTGGAGCATGGAGGTGTAGACAGGGGGTTGATCCGATGACTGGCTGTGCAACCCGACAGGGCTGCCGATGAGGCAGTAAAGGAATAGGGGTGTGAGGGAGAACTTCATGTAGTCTGAAATTAGTAATTTCGCGCAAATTTTCCCATGATAAAGACCTTTCTCGCTGTACTAGTGACGGCTTTTCTGCTGGCCGGCTGCTCCCAGGGCAATGTATCGGAAGATGACAGCTTAAAGCAGTATTTCGATACTGAAGGCGTCAACGGAAGTTTTGGCATGTTCGACAATGGACAGGGCCATTTCACCATTTACAACCTGCACCGCTACCGGGATAGCAGTTATCTGCCGGCCGGTACTTTTGACATCCTGCAGTCCCTCATTGCGGTGCAGACCGGGGTGGTAAAGGACGACAGTGCGGTGGTTTTTAAGAGCCCTCTCGATACCACGGATATACGTTGCGGAGGTATTGTGACGCTGAATAAGGCTTTTCGGAATTCCTGCACCCGGGCTTTTGAGGAGCTCGCCGGGCGCATCGGGAAGGATACCCTTAAAAAATGGGTCGACTCGCTGGGCTATGGGAACAAGGACATCAGCAGCGACGCCTTCTGGATGGACAACCATTTGACTATCACTTCCGATGAGCAGCTGGGGCTTGTGAAAAAGCTCTATTTCGACCAGCTGCCTTTCTTCCCGCGCAGCCAGAAGGTCGTCCGGCAGATGATGCTGATGGATGGCAATTCCAATTACCAGCTGAGCTATAAGACGGGTACGGGCGTTCGGAAGGATGGGCATGCTTTTACCTGGTACATCGGGTGGATAGAGGAGAATAAAGATCCTTACTTCTTCGTTCTCAACCTGGATGCGGCCGGGGCTGGTACGGAGCTGGAACCCAAGGGACTGCGTATCCTTAAGAATATCTTAAAACAGCAGGGTTTCTTTCAGGGGAAGAAATAATTAAAAAGGACCATATGGCTGGATATCTTGTATTTGGGATCGTTATGCTGGCCTGTGTTGTCTTATTTGTGATCCTTTGGAGAAAGAGGAAATCGAAAAGAGCCCAGGCCCTGGGGGATGCCATTCTTTCGCAGCCTTCGGCGGAAGAGCAGGATATTTTAGACCTTTTTTGAATTGGCGTTCTTTTTGCCCCGGATAGGGAACTTGCGTAAATTGCATATCCCATGTTGAAATGGCAACATATTGAATATCTGTTTGGTCTGGCCGCCCTACCCTTGCTGGCCCTCCTGTTCTATACCCTCATGGGCTGGAAAAAGAAGACGAGGGGCCGGATAGGCGATCCCGCCCTGGTAGGACAACTGGTAAAGAACTTTTCCCCCCTTCGCTTTGGTATAAAGGCGACGCTGGCATTGCTGGCTCTGGCTGCTGTAGTGATGGGGGCTGCC
>DASZWE010000095.1:0-32745 GCA_035546735.1 Puia sp. | reverse complement strand
TGAAGGCGGCGGCCATCGATGGCGTATCGGAAGCGCAGTTCAAGGAAATAGCTGAAGGCGCCAAGGCCGGATGTATCGTGTCCAAAGCGTTGAACGTGCCTATCACGCTGACGGTCACCTATGGTAAATAGTACACGTGGCGCTACCAGGAGGCCCGCGCTATTTTAGAAATAAATGAAATGAATCCCCTCTGAGTCCCAGCCGCATTGACTCCAGTGCGATGACCTCGGAGGGGTTTATATTTCCAAGATTGGCATTGGCGCCGATGAGGGTGAGAAAATACAACTGCTGGTCTTTCTGCGGGGCTTCCCAGATGATCTTTTCCGCCGGTATTTTGGTGAGTATCTCCTGTACCAGCCCTTCGCGCACTTCGCCGGAATTACGATAAAGGCCTACCGTGCCTGTCTCACGGGCTTCGGCGACGATGTAGGAAGCACCTGCTTCCAGCTCGGCCTTCATCAGCCTGATCCATTGATAGGGCGGTGTGATATGCTCTCTGTCCTTGTCCTTCGAGCCTACTTCGCTGAGCACGGTACCATATTTTGCCAGCTTTTCTATATAGCCGCATTTTTCTTCGTGAGTGATGTCGATGGATCCGTCGGAGACCTCGACATAGTCGATGTTGTACTTCTTCAGCAGGTCGACGAAGTCGGAGAACTGATTGCGTATGACAAAGGCCTCGAACAGCAGCCCTCCGAAATAAACCTTTACGCCTGCCGCCTGGTATATCTTTATCTTTTCACCCAGCTCCTGCGAGACAAAGGAAGTCCCGAAAGCCAGCTTGGCGATGTCTACATAAGGCGAGGCAATCGACAGGAGATTCTTCGCTTCGGCTACGCTCAGCCCCTTGTCGTTGATCATGGTAAGACCATATTCCCGGGGGCTTACGGTCCTTTCAGGTATTTGCTTTAAAGGGAAGTTCTGCACGTTCATGGCTGCAAGGTACAAAATCATCTGTTTATCCGGGGGGGCAGGCAGGGGCCCAAAAAGTCCAATTTTTTTGACCCCCTGGGCTTTACAGCTGAGTTTTTTTTGTACTTTGTGTACAAACTTGTCATATGGCTCAGATGGACGCAAAAAGGGCGGAAAAGATATCCAAGGCTCTATCCGACCCGACCCGACTAAAGATCCTTGGCGAGATCAAAAAAAGAAATGAATGTCTATACTGCGTAGATCTGTATGAGAACATTCATCTGGCGCAGCCCTCCATCAGTCATCACATGAAACAGCTTACGGATACTGCCCTTATCGTTTCCGAGAAGGAAGGCCGCAACATCAAATACAAGATGAACAACGATGTCATCGACGAGTACATCGATTTTTTACAGGCGCTGAAGAAGTAGAGGTCACTGCTTTTTAGCTTCTTCCTCCTGTTTTTTCTTTTCTTCTTCTTGTTTTTTCTTTTCCTTCTCTTTCTTCTTGAAAAACCCTCGCAGCAGGAAATTATGTTTGGCTGCCTCCATGTTCTCCTTGAGCCCTTCGGAGCCCTGCCGCAGGTTTTTCACCGTGGCGCTGATATTGGTGGAGAGCCCGGTGTCTTTCAATAATTTGCCCAGGGCGCCTTTCCCGTTGTTGATACGGGAGGAGATGTCCGCGAGATTCTGCGTGATGACCGCTGCATTGTCCGCGGAGGTCTTCAGGCTGGCCATGATCTGGTCCGTCTCGATGGGCTTGATGGTAGCGAGGACGTCGCCGTCCACGATATGTGGCTGACCGGTGGTGCCTGCCGTGATGGAGACCACTTTATCGCCCATGAGCCCTTCGGAGCTGATGGTGGCCCTGGCGTCCTTTTTGATGAATTTCTGCGCGCGGCGCTGGATGATCATCTGCACATCCACAGAAGTATCCGTCACCAGCTCGATACCATCCACCGTACCGATGTCGATGCCGCCCATCCGGACGTTGCCGCCTACCTTGAGACCGCTGACAGAGTTGAACAGGGCGCTGATGTGGAGCACCGACCCGAACTTATTTTTCTGCTTGCCGATATAATAGATCGCGGCGATGGCAATGACGAGGGCTGCTACGCTGAAAAGCCCCAGTTTCCATTTATAATTTTTTTCTTTTGGCATAATATGTCATTTAGGAGCAGGTTAATAAAAAAAGCTCCGTACCCATTCGTCTTCCGATCTTTCCAACTCATCATAGGATCCCTCCGCAACGACGAGACCTTCCTTTATCAGGATAATACGGTCCGCCGTCAATCTGGCGCAGGGCATATCGTGGGTGATGGTAATGGAGGAAATGTTGTATTTCTTTTTCGTTCGGACCATGAGCTCGCTGATCTCGTGGGAAGTGGCCGTGTCGAGACCCGTGGTGGGTTCGTCATAGAGCATGACCTCCGGACGCAGGATCAGCGTTCTGGCCAGGCCGATGCGTTTGGCCTGCCCCCCGGAAAGCCGGGACGGCATCTGGTCGATGGAATCCACGAGTCCCACATTGTCCAGCATTTCCATGATGACGGCCTCTTTTTTCTCCCTGCTCATGGTCTTTTTGTGCTTGCGCAGGGGGAAGGCCAGGTTTTCCCGCACCGTCATGGAATCATACAGCGCCGCATTCTGAAAGAGGAAACCCACCCGTACCCGAAGGGCATTGAGCTCATCGTATTCCAGCCGGGAAATATCCTGGCCAAACACTTTTATCTCGCCCTCGTCCGGATATTCCAGCCCTACCAGGCATTTGATCAGCACGGATTTTCCGGACCCCGACTTACCCAATACCACCAGATTTTCGCCCTTGTACACGTCCAGGTCGATGCCTTTCAGCACTTCATGGTCCTTAAAGGATTTTTTGAGGCCGCGAATGCTGATGACGGGTTCTTTCGTCGTCTCACCGGCAGGTGAGACGCGTGGCATATCCATAATATCGTTGCTCTTGTCTGTCATAGAAGATCCGTGATCTGTGCCGCCAGCATGTCGATGATAAAGACGGCCAGCGAGGATGCTACCACCGCGGAATTGGCGGCTATCCCTACGCTCTCCGTACCTCTTCGCGCCTGGTAACCTTTATAGCATCCGATAAGGCCTACCACAAAGCCGAAGAAAAAGGTCTTGATGATGGCGGGAAAGACGTCGATGAACTCGAGGTGACTGAGACCCGCTACAAAGAAATGACGCAGGGTCATGGTGTCGTGAATGTTCATGGCAAGAAATCCTCCATACATGGCGATGGCATCCGCGATGATGGCCAGCAGAGGGATCATCAGGGTCGTTGCCACCGTCCTTGTGACCACCAGGTAATGAAAAGGGTTGATGGCGGATACTTCCATGGCGTCGATCTGCTCCGTTACCTTCATGGCGCCCAGCTCGGCCCCCATGCGCGACCCTATTTTCCCGCAACAAATGAGGGCCGTGATCACGGGGCCTATTTCCCGGACGACGGAGACGGAGATCATGCCCGGGATCAAAGAAATAGCCCCGAATTCCGCCATGGAGGGCCTTGTTTGTATCGTAAGTACAACACCCATGATAAAGGCGGTGAGCCCGATAAGAAAAGTGGATTTATAACCTACCAGGTAAGACTGATAAAAGATCTCGCGCCACTCGAAAGGCGGTTTCACCACCTCCTTGAAAAATCTTCCTGCAAAAGCCACCAGGTTGCCTGCGCCATAGAAGAATCGCTGCAACTGCCCTCTTTTTTCGGTGACGTGTACCTTAGCTTTCTGATATGGGTTAAGGCTTGGCGGCATATGCTGGTAGCGTTTCAATTATCACTCCAAGATCCATCTTCACCGGCCCAATACGCATATCCTGCGCAAAACAAGCATTTTACACCATCGTAGCCCCGCCGGCGGCTGAAAAATGTAGAAATACTTCCCCATGTATTCACACTTTTGAATTTATATTATCGCTTACATTTGTCCATGATAGTTTGACCTATGACAATCGTTGATCCAAGTACCCGGATTACAAGCAGCTCCGTATGATACTGATCGTTGATGATAAGCCTGAAAACATTTTTTCGCTAAAGACCATCCTGGAATTACATTCTTTTCCAACCGATACGGCTTTGAGCGGGGAAGAGGCCTTGAAAAAGATCCTCCGGCATAGCTATGCCCTGATCATATTGGATGTACAGATGCCGGGTATGGACGGATTCGAGGTAGCCGAAGCGATCACCGGAAGCAGCAAGGCCCGTGATATCCCTATTATTTTTCTTTCCGCGGCCAATACGGATAAGAAGTTTATCACGAAAGGATATTCTTCGGGAGGGATGGATTATATCACCAAACCCATCGATCCGGATATACTTCTTTTGAAAGTAAAGACATTCTATCGCCTGTATGAGCAGAACAGGGAGCTGAACAGGATACAGTCGAGCCTTCGCTCGGAGATAGAATTCCGCAAGAAGGTAGAGGGCGAGCTGCAGGAGGCCATGCGGAAGAAGGATGAGTTTATCAGCATTGCAAGCCATGAGCTGAAGACGCCGCTGACCACTATCAAGGCTTATATACAGCTGCTGGAGCGGGCCATCGGGCCGGATGACCCTGCCAGGATGTATGTGGAAAGGACCCTGGTGCAGGTGCAGAAGCTGGATAACCTCATTGTCGACCTGCTGGACCTGTCCAAGATCGAGAGCGGCAAATTGAAATTCAATAAGAAGTCATTCGATTTTGAAATTACGCTATCCAATGCGCTGGAGATGATCCGGCAGACCTATCCGGATTATCGGTTTGTGCTGAAGGGGCGGGCGGATGTACAGTTGTACGGCGATGACATGCGTATCGAGCAGGTGCTGATCAATTATCTTACCAATGCGGTGAAGTATTCTCCCGATAATAAAGAGATACGGATAGATGTCGAGCTCCGGCAGGATAAGAAGCTGTATGTCCAGGTCAGGGATTTTGGCATTGGCATACGAAAGGACCATCAATCCGATATCTTTACCAAATTCTACAGAGTCGAAGATGCGGCCAATCGATTCCAGGGCTTGGGCATCGGGCTTTATATTTGCGCGGAGATCATTCGCCGGCATGATGGAGCGTATGGGGTAGACAGTGAGCCGGGACAGGGCTCCGTCTTTTATTTTTCCATTCCTGTTGCAACGAATGGAACACCACAGCCTGTTGGTCAGGCTTAAAGTCGGTGAAGTTTAAAAAAAATAAAGAACACCTGAATGAAGATTGTTACGCAACCCGGTCTCTTGCGCAATTTGCAGATCGGGTTTGGGCTATCCCTATTGATCCTGATCGTTTCGTCCGTCGCCAGCTACAGCAGCATTCAAGGCCTGCTGAACAGCGCCCGGCAGGTGGACCATACAGACTCCGTTATAAACAAGCTGGACATGGCCCTTTCCACCCTCAAGGATGCAGAGACGGGTCAGAGAGGTTATCTGCTGACGGGCGACACCACCTATCTGCGTCCGTATAATGGCGCGCAGGTTAAGGCGCTGGCCCTGGTAGACGATGTCCGAAGCATGACCATTGACAATCCCAACCAGACCCGGAATGCGAAGGAGCTTTATGAGATCATTTCCCGGCGTCTGTCCGGTCTGCAGCAGCTCATCGATGACAAGCGGGATAATAACCTGATCAACCTGACAGACCTTAAAAAAGGGCAGGGGGCCATGGAGGAGGCGCGCATGGTAGTAGCCCGGATGCAAATGGAGGAGCATCAGCTAATGGAGGCGCGGGTCGAAAAGATGCAGCGATTTTCCAATTACACGCCGATCATCATAATGACGGCCGCTGTTTTGGCGATACTTATCACTATATTTTTCTACCGGCGGGTGGTCAGCGACTACCAGGAGCGCGTGGCCCTGTATGCCGAGCTGCAACAAAAGGACGATGAGGTAAGGCGGCGTATAGATATTATTAGTGAAATAGCCGATAAAATATCCGATGGCGATTACAATGTCCGTGTATCCGACGAGCAGAAGGATAACCTGGGCGCTCTTTCGGGGGCCTTGAACAGGATGGCCGGATCCCTGGAACATTCTTTCAGGCTGCTGTCGGACAACGAATGGCTTCAGGCAGGTGTGGCCCGTCTCAGCGAGATCATGGTGGGCGAGACGGATATGAGGACCCTGTCCCTGCATTTGATCGATTTTATTACTGAATACAGCCGTAGCATGATAGGGGCCATCTACCTGATGGATCCCGGCGCCCGGGAGCTGACCATGCAGGCCAGCCATGGCTTGTCTTCCGACGGCGTCCGAAAGACCATAACGGTAGGGAGTGGAATGGCGGGTCAGGTGGCAATGGACGGTAAAAGAATACTGGTAAAGGACATTCCCTCTGCGGAATGGGTGGTGAGCTGGACGGCGGGGAGCATCAAGCCCCGTTCGATGGTGGCTTTTGCTTTTTTCTATGAGAAGGGTATAAAGGGGGTGATAGAGCTGGGGTCTTTGGATTATTATACGGAACGCGAGCTGGCTTTTTTCACCAGTATCAGCGAGCGCATTGGAATAGCGGTCAACAGCATCGAGACGCGCCTGCGGCTGCAGGAGCTGCTGGAAGAGACACAGGCTCAGTCGGAAGAGCTGCAGTCACAGCACCGGGAGCTGGAAAATATGAATATGGAGCTGGAAGTGCAGGCGGAGAAACTGCAGGTATCCGAAGAAGAGTTGAAAGTGCAACAGGAAGAATTGCAGCAAACCAACCAGGAGCTGGAGGAAAGGAGCCGCAGCCTGGAGGAGAAGAACCAGCTGATCCTCTTCCGCAACCTGGATATCCAGAAGAAGGCGGAGGAGCTGGCGCAAACCACCCGGTACAAGTCGGAATTCATGGCCAATATGTCGCATGAGCTTCGGACCCCATTGAACTCCATCCTGCTGCTGTCCAGGCTGCTGTCGGAGAACAACAGCCAGAATCTTTCCGATGACCAGATAGAATATGCCCGGGTGATCCAGAACTCCGGACAGGGGCTGCTGGAGCTCATCGACGAGATCCTGGACCTGTCCCGTATAGAATCCGGCAAGCTGCAGCTGGAGCATACCATCGTTGCAGTAGATGAGCTGATCGCCGACATGCGTATGCTTTTCGACCCGCTGGCAAAGGACAAGAACCTGGACCTGAACTTTATTGTCGACGAGGGAACGCCCCCTCAGCTGGAGACGGACAAGATGCGGCTGGAGCAGATATTGAAGAACCTTCTTTCCAATGCATTCAAGTTCACGGCCAGGGGATATATCCAGCTGCGGATATCGCCCTCCTCTCAGAAGAACTATATAGATCTTGCCGTCCGTGACTCCGGCATCGGCATTCCCGAGGACAAGCATCAGCTGATCTTCGAGGCCTTTCAACAGGCGGATGGGTCTACCCGCCGTCAGTATGGAGGAACGGGTCTGGGACTTTCCATCAGCCGGGAGCTGGCCAGGCTCCTGGGAGGAGATATTACCCTTACCAGCGCGCCGGGAGAAGGGGCGGAGTTCAGGGTCTCCATTCCTCAGTTCAGGATGGAAGGGATGCCGGAGATGCCGGCGCCTGCGGGCTCCAGATTAACGGCTATTACGTCCGACGAGGAAGTGCCTCAGTATACGCTGGCAGATATACCGCCGGATATACCGGATGACAGGAACAATATTGCATCCGGGGATAAGGTGCTGATGATCGTGGAAGACGACAGCTATTTTGCCCGTTCGCTCCTGGATTTTGGCCGGAAGAAGGGTTATAAAGGCGTCATATCCGTCAGGGGGGACACGGCGACCAGCCTTGCGAAGACCTATCATCCCATCGGGATATTGCTGGATATCCAGCTGCCGGTGAAGAGTGGGTGGGAGGTAATGGATGAGCTGAAAAAAGATCCGAAGACCCGGCACATACCCGTGCATATCATCTCTTCTTTTGAGGCGAAGAGCGAAAGTATAACGAAGGGTGCCATCGACTTTATTTCGAAACCTGCCGCCTCGGAGAATATGGCCGCCGTCTTCGAGCGGATAGAATATGTGCTGAACCGCAGCTCGAAGAAAGTGCTGATCATCGAAGACAATACAAGACACGCGGAGGCGCTGTCCTATTTCCTGGGCGTTCACCATGTCCGCAGCGAAATAGCGCATACCATCGCAGCCAGTGTCGCCGCGCTGGATAAGGAGGAGGTGCAATGTACGATCCTGAGCAGGGAGGACGCCGATGAGGCCGAGCGGGAGAGCCTGGATGCTATCCGGGAGAATCCCGGGTTGGAAAACATCCCCATTATCGTATTGACGGGGAAGACCATTTCGAAGGGAGAGGAGGTGCGGCTGCGGCAGTATGCCGACTCCATCGTTGTGAAGACCGCCCATTCCTATCAGCGGATACTGGATGAGGTATCGCTTTTCCTGCACCTGGTGGATAATGGTCACGAAAAGGCGCCTGCCAGTGTCATGGGCAGGATGGGAGCATTGGAAGAAGTGCTAAAGAACAAAACGGTGCTGATAGCCGATGACGATGTACGCAACATCTTTTCGCTGACCAAGGCGCTGGAGACCCATAAGATGCGGGTGCTTTCGGCTATGGATGGCAGAGAGGCGCTGACGGTGCTGGAGGAACGCGTCGTGGCGGTGGATATCATTCTCATGGATATGATGATGCCGGAGATGGATGGCTTCGAGACCATTACCCGTATCCGGAAGAACCCTCGTTTCAAACAGATACCCATCATTGCCGTCACGGCCAAGGCCATGGCGGGGGACAGGGAAAAATGTATCCAGGCCGGCGCATCGGATTATATTTCAAAACCCGTCGATATCGATCAGCTTATGTCCCTTTTGCGGATATGGCTGTATGAAAAATGACCGCTGCTATCCGATATGAGGAAATGGAGATCCTGCTGAATGACCTCTTCACCAGGTATGGCTATGATTTTACCGAATATTCCAAGGCCTCGTTGCTGCGGAGGATACAGCGGCTTTTCAGCCTGGATAAATTTCCGTCCTTTGCCGAGTTCCGTCATCGGCTGCAGCATGATCCTCAATACTTTCGCCGGTTTGTCGAGGAGGTGACGGTAAATGTGACGGAAATGTTGCGCGATCCATCTTTTTATCGGACCTTACGTACTTCTATCCTGCCTGTGCTGGCAACTTACCCTTTCATCCGGATATGGCATGCAGGATGCTCCACGGGAGAAGAAGTATATTCCATGGCCATCCTGTTAAAAGAAGCCGGGCTATTGCATAAGTCCCTTTTATATGGGACGGATATCAACCCTCAGGTCATTGAAAAGGCACGAAGGGGTATATTTCCTGTCAGCCAGATGCAGAAGTATTCCGAGAACTATATCCAGTCGGGTGGCATAAAGGATTTTTCTTCTTATTATACGGCTAACTATCATCTGGCGAAATTTGACGGTTCCCTGACGGGGAAAATGATCTTTTCCACACACAACCTCGTCTCGGACTTTTCTTTTAATGAGTTCCAGCTGATACTCTGCAGAAATGTGCTTATCTATTTCGAACGGCATCTGCAGGCGAAGGTCTTTAAGCTTTTCGACTACAGTCTGGAAAATTTTGGTTACCTGGCCCTGGGGGCCAAGGAGTCCATAAGATTCTCCCCCATAGCCGACAGATACAAACAAATTGGCAAGGAAAAAATATGGAGAAAAATTTATGAGACGGGCTGAGCTCATTGTCATAGGGGGGTCTGCGGGCAGTCTGCAGGTGATAATGAGTATTATCCCGGCCATTGGCCCGGATCTTCCTTTGGCCATCCTGGTCGTGATACACCGGAACGTGGACTTTGAATCCAGCCTGGAAGAGCTTTTGTCGGCCAGGACCCGCGTGTCTATCAAGGAAGTGGAAGAAAAAGATCCTATCCTGCCCGGCACCATTTATCTCGCACCTGCCGACTATCATGTGCTCATCGAAGACGATCGGACCTTCTCCCTGGACTATTCGGAAAAGGTGAACTTCAGCCGACCCAGCATCGATGTCACGTTCCGCAGCGCCGCGGAGGTATATGGTAAAAAGCTGGTCTGTGTGCTCCTGTCCGGCGGGAATGCGGATGGAGTGGAGGGTATGTTATATGTAAAAGAGAAGGGCGGGGGGGTAGTGGCGCAGGACCCTGCCACGGCGGAAGTGCCATATATGCCACAGCATGCCATCATCCGGATGACCATCGACTTTATCGTGCCTGCCGGGGAGATGCCTGCCTTTATAAAAGGGCTTGTTTATCTGCCACCTGCATGATCCTGTCGCCTTTAAAAATAGCTCAGCCATTTCTTGTCAGCCTGGTGGGCCCGTTTGTATTCGCTAAAGCGGACGCAGAGGGGATAGAGGAGCAAGTTTACCACGATCCATACGAGGTACACGATCCAAAGCGAGAACCCATATCCTTTCAGCTGTGGGTTGGCCGTCACCCATGTGCTGAGATTTACCATATCGCCGGCGGAGTGATGGGTCAGCATGGCTGCGAGAATGGCTATGCCATGTATCAGCGGGATATGGAGCAGGTAATAGAACATGGGTACCCTGCCGAACACCGTTATTTTGCTGGTGAGCTTATTCAGCGGATGTTCGGCATAGGCCAGAAATAGCAGAGCGGGTCCGAGGGTCATGAGCGCGTATAGAAGGGAGGGTGGATATTTGGTGGTGTTGACAAAAGAGAAAATGGTGAAGAGAAAATTCTTTTGCGTGGACCAGTGAGCCGCATCGCCGTATACATTCGTCCAGCGAAGGATGATAAAGAGAAGAAGGGCGCCGATGCCCAGATTGCGGAGCGCTTTTTTCCGGACCTCGGGGGCTGTGTCTGATGCATACAGGCTTCCCAGGCAGTAGCCCAGGGTAATAATACCTATCCAGGGCAGGACAGGATAGCCTACGATGGGGTTGAAGGGCCCGAAATGGAAGCCGTTGAAATTAGGTTGATGGAGCGCCGACCATATGAAAGCCGGGAATGTATTGCCATTGACGTGTACCGTATCGAGGGCGTTGTGGGCTGCAATGAGGACTATCCCCAGGAGCAGGAGAACGGGACGCGGCAGATGGATCAGCAGCGAAAGGATCATCATGCTGATGCCAAAGGCCCAGATCACCTGCAGGATAAAGGCAGGGTAATGCGGATTGAAGGTCCATTCGAGGGTGACGATAAAAAGTTCGACGATCACCAGCCAGAGACCTCTGGTAAAGAGGAAGAAGGAGAGGGCTTTCCGGCCATTCTTCCAACCATAGAGACAGGCGGAGACGCCGGCCAGCAGCATGAAGACGGGGGCGCAGAAGTGGGTGATCCAGCGGGTGAGGAAGATGGGGGCCGTGGTATGTTGAAGATCCGTCGGATCGTAGAGGTACGAATAGGCGTGGAAGTAGTCACGGACATGGTCCAACGCCATGATGATCATGATGGTACCTCTCAAAAGATCGATGGATTCGATGCGACGGCTTTTGACGGCTGCAAGGGGAGCAGCCATAACGGTAGTGGACATGGTAGCATTAAGTTTTGTTACGTAAATTGCAGTTCCTGATGTGGCAAAAGTTCAGCAAAAACCCACGGAACAACATTTTGTTCCCCAAACTTAGAGTTTTTAGAATTAAATGCGGTAAAATATTTTTAAGACCGAATAAAATTCGTGTTGGGATCAGCCCTGGGGTATGGCCTGACTGAGGGCAACCTGGACGATGGCTTCCAACTCAGTGATATCGAAGGGTTTTTGAAGAAAATAATCCGCATTTGCCTCCCGCGCCAGCTGGGTGACATTACTGTTGGCGCTGAAGAAGATGACGGGGATGCCCTGGAGGTCGGGCGTATTTTTTAGTTCCTTGGTAGCTTCGATGCCGCCGGGGCCCGGTATCCAGTTGTCCATGAGAATGACATCCGGCTGGGAAGTCCTGACACGGTCGACGATCTGGTTGGAATTGTTAAGGGTAGAGACGTCGAATCCTTTCTTTTTTAGTACGATGGAGCATATTTGCAGGATGTCCATGTCATCGTCTAATATCAATACCTTTTTATTCATACGGAGATTATGCTATAAATGTAGCATAAAATTTCATGCCACTTCAAAATGGGCCAGAGGCTCGTTGTCATGAACCTGTTGCCTCAGGCAACAGGATAAGCATGACGTATGAATAAAGGCTTGAGCGTAAACCAGGCCAGGGCCGGGAAGAAATGCATGGGGATAACCATGCCCGGAAAGAGTTCGGGAGTTTCCAGCGAGGTAGGCAATTTAAATGCAATCGGCATCAGCAGGCTGGCGAAGCTAAGAATAGAGAACAGGAGGTTGAATACTATTTCTCCATTCCTCTTTAGCCATTTGTTCAGAAGGGTGAATCCGATGGCGGCCAGGACCCCGCCCGCCAGGCTGGACATGATGACGCGGATGGAAGAGGCTACTTTGGAAAAATCAGCCTCGTTGATCGAATAGTACAAGTGGGCATAGATTATTCCCGCCATGCCTGCGAGGAAGCCGGAGACAATACCCAGCGAAAGTGCTTTCTTAAACATGATTATATTGGTTGAGCGGGTTATTGTTTAGTGACGGGAACGGAAATGTCTATTTTTATTTGTTCGGCCACATCGCCCCCGGGCTTGCCCACGTGGAAGTCGCTACGGTTGACCGTAAAGCTGCCGGTGAATACGGCCCCTTTTGCCGTCTTTTGGAAGGTGAAGGGAATGGTGACGGGTTTTTTGACGCCATGGATCTCCAGATCGCCTGTGACCTGGTAGCCGCTGCCGGCCTTTACGATCCTGCTGGATGTATAATGGATGACGGGGTATTTGGCAACATCGAACCACTCGTCGCTCTTAGCGTGCTTGTTCTGGAGACCATTGCCTGTATTGATGGAGGCGGCGTCGATGGTCACGTCAAATTTGGAGGCGGCGGGGTTTTGTTCGTCGAAAACGAGGACGCCTTTAAATGTTTTGAATACTCCGCCTGCGTCGTTGCTGGAGAATCCGATGGAATAGCCGTCGGCTATCTGCCAGCTGGTGGCGACAAAGGTATATGCCGAGCCTAAAAGGACCAGGGCTGCCAGGGCGGGATAAAAATATTTGTTCATAAATTTTTGATTTACCCTATCCGCCGGAGGCGGATAGGGATGAAATGAATTAGTCTTTTACGAATTCGGCGTTGGCGTTCAGGGCTACTTCGTCGCTGAGGGCGCCGGCGGGGAAACCTGTAGCGATACCGAAATCACTGCGCTTGATCGTGCCGGTGACCTTGAAGCCCGCAACGGTCTTTTTATTCATGGGGTTGGTGGTCGTACCGTTGAGGGTTGCATTCAGCACTACTGTTTTGGTAACGCCATGCAGGGAGAGGTCACCTGTAACTTCATAGGTCTTGTTGCCCGTCTTTTTAAAGCTGGTGCTTTTGAAGGTGAGGGTAGGGTATTTGGCGGCATCGAAGAAGTCAGGGCTTTTCAGGTGGTTGTTGCGCTGATCGTTGCCGGTGCTGATGCTGGCGATGTCTGCCGACAGGTCGACTACGGCATCGGTAAGGTCTTCCTTAGAAGAAGTGATCTTCGCGGTGACGCTACCAAAGGAACCGTCGATCTCGGATATGCCCATATGGGTAATGCCAAAGTTGAGCTGTGAGTGCGCTTTATCCCAGTTCCAGGTCTGTGAGAAGCCCGCGGTGGAAAAAAGGGTGATAAGGGCTGCTGTTACGAATGTCGATTTCATTTTTTTGTTTTTTGGTTATGTTGTTGTGAAGAAAATTCTTAATTGAACGACAGAATTCGAAAATGGGTTGGTTATTAATGTTTAAACATTGATATATTTCATTTTTAGGGTATTTACAATTCAATGACCAGATCGTTCTTGGGACGGCGTACTTTATTTTGTTTGAGCAGCCAGTCATTCATGCGCCTGGTGGCATAGCGTCCGTTCAAAGATTCTAAAAAGCTCATATAAGGTGATTTTAATTGTTTAAACATATTATTAAATCTAGCGGGCCTATTATTTATAACGGTGTTAGCCAATGGGTAAAAAAAATTAGTTTTCGGCCGGAAGCCCGGCGGCTTGTATACCTCTAATAAAACTGCAAAGCACATCTTCCAATACCTTGAGAGGCAGTCCTTCATGATGACCATGACTTTCGTTCTGCTCCACATTGAGACGGGACATGTTGATGGATACGAGCCCGTGGAGCATGGACCAGAAAGACTGGTATTTCAGGAAAGGGTCGAACGCCGGCTGCTGGCCCTGCGGCACCATGGCGATGATGCTGCCGATGATGACCTCGTTGAACTGCTGCATGGCAGGGATCTTAATGACCGTCTCGCAGGTCGGGATACCCAGACCGAACATCAGCTGGTAATATTCCTTATTGGCGAAGGCAAAGTTCCAGTAAGCGCGCCCCATGGCGCGAAGCTGGTCGGCCGGATCAGTATGCCCAGCCTTGGCGGCCGCCAGGGTCTCGGCAAGGAGACGGAAACCTTTCCTGTTGAATTCCAATAAGATAGCGTCCTTATTTTCAAAATGACTGTAGATGACGGGAACGCTGTATTCGATGGCATCGGCGATCTTGCGGATGGAAAAAGAGTGCCACCCCTCGGTGACAACCAGATCCCAGGCGGTGTCCAGGATACTGGACCTCACCTCCTCTTTTTGCCTTTGTTTACGATCTACGATTCCCATTGCCTAGCACCGGTATTTAACCTAACGGTGTTAGCAAAGATACGACCGTTTGGGAAATCACCAAACTTTTTTTAGGTGCTGACTTTGGCACCTGCTCCGAAGGGCCGTCCGCCAGCCGGGGAAAATACGAAATTTCGTACTTTGAACATCCCCGGACCCTGACGAACCCTTGTATGGGCTCGCCAGGGAGTACACTGATAATCAGAGTGTGAAGGGTGAGGAGGGCGTCCGGCTGAGAAGATATCCATATGGGTCGATCTGAACAGACGCAGGCTTTCCTTTTACCGTGATCTCCAGGGTCTGGGCGCCGGCGGAAAGCTTATAGCGATGGAGATAGAGGGAGGTTGCACTCTGTCCGTCGACCCCAATATCGATGAAGTCATTCATGCTGGTGGCGGGTTGTTCCTTACCCGTACTGTCATAATAGACCTTACGTATATCCAGCCTGACCGTGATTTTATACTGATCCCCGCCGAGGGGGGTGGTAGTAGCGGCCAGGATCTTATTATCATAAAGACAGACCTTTTTCCAACTGTCCTCCAGAAAGTAGCGGAGGCTGTCGGGCACATGGGCGTCGAGGGCGCGGTAAAGGTCTTCCGTACCGGCATAAAAGCCACCGTTGCGGAATGCAAATTCCTCTTTAAAACTGCGAAGCGCGGCGTCCAGGCTGTCCTCACCCATGAGACCCTGTAGTCCATAAAGAACGAGCGCGGGCTTGGCGCTGTACTGGAACCATTTGTTGGCGTGCAGCAGATCCTGTTCGGGCTCCCAGTTGCTCCTACGGCCCCAGCTGAAGTCATTTCTCCACCTTTCCAGCTGATCATTCAGGCCTTTGTCCCCATATTTATGTTTTGTCAGCATCAAGGCAATGTATTTAGGCAGGCCTTCAGAGATGATCCGCGAGCCTACCGTGTGATTCGGCGCTACCTGCTGTCCCCACCATTGTTCGGCCACGGCGGCGGTGGTAAGATAGTAGATATGATCCGGGAGACCCGGCTCGCGCATGTCGTTATTCCAGCTGGCTCTTTCCGTATTGAATATTGTCTGGGAGAAGCTGCGCATGGCAGGTCCGAATAGGGGTATCTCCACCAGCCGCATCTGGTGGAAGGGATAGGGACCATAGCGTTGGGAGCAGGACGCTATGCCGTCCCGGAGGGCCGTCATAAATCGGGGGATGTTGGCTCCGTTCTTTGGATCATAAAAAATGGCCAGCCCCACCTTGTCACCGTTTTGGAGGGTGACGATATCCCGGCGGATGGTGTAGCGGGCGGAGGCCATGGCAAAGGGTGGATATATTTTCGGATGGTCCTGTACATAATGAAAATAATGGCGGTCCCCCGTGATCCAGTCTTTTTCCAGTGTGCCTGGCGCCACGACCCATTGATCCGCGTTGGTGCTGACAGTGATGTCCAGGTCGAGGAGGCCGGCGTTCCCGCCCCTCTCCAGGGCGCGTCTGGCCGTGGAGTCATCGTGAGGGATATCTTTTTCGTGCTTTTCCGGCAGGCCATATTTTTTACGGGTGTCGTTGTTGCCGATCTCCTCACTTTCGTCATAACCCAGTCCCGGCAGGCCTCCGTTGAATACAAAGCCATTGCGCAGCATGTTCACCGCGTACAGATTATTCTGGAATCCTTTGTTGGTCTTTTCACTAATGATCTCGACCTGTGCCGTATCGCCGGGGTTGAGGGGGGCCGGCAGAACATACAGTCTGTAGTCGGAAGGTTCGGGGTTGGGCCGGAAAAAGTTGAATTTCCCACGGGGTAAAGAAAGAGGATTTGTATAGGACAGAAGCTGTCCTTTGTAGCGAAAATCATAGGAGGTGAGGTTGTCGCCGTCGAACAGCAGTGTATCTATGAGCCTGTTGCCGTTGTTGGCGATGGTGAGCCAGACATGGGAGGATGCCCGTTGCCCGGAAGGAAAAAGATCGGCTGCCATCCGCATACGGATCACCCGGGGAGCAGGGAGGTCGGCATATCGTTTGAGCTGCCGCTCTTCGAGGGCAGACCTTTTGAATTGTTCCGACTCGGTGAGGTACTCATTGAGATAGCTGACGTTGTAATAGATATAACCACCCGTGGCGAGCAAAATAATTAAAAGAAGGATGGCGCTCCAGCGCATAGGGCCGTGGAATCTTTCCAGCGCCAGCTGTCTCTTTTCTTTAAGAGAGGAGCTAATACCTCTCATGTAGAGGGTGGAACTCAGGATGACCATCAGCACACCGGCGATCAGCCAGTAGCTTTGGAACCAGAGCACCGGCTTTATCATATGGCCAATGCCGTCCATGTCCGAGAATACTTCCGTGGGAGTATGTCCGAAGAGGAGGAGGTTGTATTCGAAATAGTGGAACTGCGACACGAGCACCATCACTACCCAGACCGTGATCCCTACGGCGTGAGCGGCAAATTTATTGTTCACCAGCAGGTGTACGGCGTAAGAGTAGAGGACCATTTCCAGCATTTGCGGTAACAGATAGGTGAAGAAGGCCGTGCCATAAAGGGAGAAATTGAATTGATGGTAGCCTTTTACTATCTGTACTCCAATGCCGAGCAGTACGGGAACTACGGCCAGAAAGACGGCCAGACAGCATAGGCTGGTGAGTTTGGAGAGGTTCAATACCCAGGTGGGCGGCGGCAGGGCGTCATTGATATAGGAATAGCGGGTGACCCTTTCCCGGTGTACGGCTTCGCCTGTATAGAAGATGATGATAAAAAAGACAAAATAGCTAAAGACATTACCGTAGACATTCATAAAGAAGGCCGTGCGGGGGTAATCCCACACCCGGTAGCTGCCGGGACCATGATAGAATACGAAGGAGAGGAAGATAAGCCCGCCCGAGAGGATGATCCAGAAATAATTGTCCCGGATGATATTGAGCAGCTCGATGCGGGTGAGGCTGAGCCATGTTTTACGGCGCCAGCTATTGTTCAGGGTGATGTGAACTTTGCGAAATTTAGAGTGAAGGTCTCTGCGTGGAGCGGGAGGATTTTCAGGAGCAATGGTGCGTCGTCCGTGGTTGCCGGAGAAAAACCGTTCGAAGCTGAAACGCAGGTAAGTCAGCAGCAGTATGACCGCGCCGACGGAGATCCATATGATCCTGTTGGTAAGCATCAGCCCCTCGATATGTATGACGGAGGTATTTAATTGCCGGGCCGATGCTCCGGCGGTGGTTGCGCGAAGACCGTTCATCAGGAACGGGTCGGTGAGATAGATCACCTTTGGGTTATTGATATTGCCGAGAAAGAAGTTGGCGATGATATAACCTAGGAACAGGAACAGCCCGCTGCTGTAGATGACCTTTACGTTCCTGAAGACAGCCACCAGTCCGAAGAAGAGGGCCGAGGTGAAGAACATATTGGGTAATATCAGGGTAAGGAAGGGATAGAGATAATAATAGAAATGGTTGGGACCATAGCTTTCAGATGATCTCAGATCAAATGCAGGGCCGATAAAGGTACCCAGCCGGGCGCCCAGGAGCACACCGATGCTGATCAGCACGACAAAGAGGAAGGAACCCAGCCACCTGCCCCAAAAGTAGCCTGCCTTGGTGATGGGGTAGGAGAGATAGTATTCCTTTGTATTGTGTTCGATGTCGCGGTAGAGGGGAACACCCATGATGGACGAGCTCACCAGCATAAGGAAGATGCTGGCAGCTGAGGAGAATTGAGCCAGTACTGCGGGGGCGTTGACCAACTCTTTTTCGATGAGAGGCACCGCGCCATTGGCGAAGTTCAGTATGGCGAAGATCAGGCCAAAGAAAAAGAACAGATAAAAGGCGGGCCGGCGGAGCCGGTATTTTATTTCGAAGAGGAATATTTGTAAGAGCATGGGAAAAGATTTATAAGGTATTTACATCTGTCCGGCTGGAGATCCTGCTGAAATAGACGTCTTCCAGGTTGGGCTCGGCGGGGCTGAAACCATCCGAAGGATCGCTGTCGGACAGGATACGGATATAAAGCTCGCCGGCCTTTAGCTGGGTGGAGAGGATCGGGTAGCTGGATTGGTAGCGGACGATATCCTCTTTCGGGATCATCTTACTATATATACGGCCTTTCATTTCCGTCATGGCCTGTTCCGGCTGGCCGCTGTACAATACTTCTCCCTGACAGATGATGGCAAACCGGGAGCAGAGCGTGCTCACGTCCTCGACAATGTGGGTGGAGAGGATGACGATGGTATTTTCACCGAGGTGGCTTAATAGATTGTAGAACCGATTGCGCTCGGCGGGGTCGAGGCCCGCGGTGGGTTCATCCACTATGATCAGCTTTGGCTGGCCGATGAGGGCCTGTGCGATGCCCCAGCGTTGTTTCATACCGCCGGAGAAGGTGCCCAGCTTTTTCTTTCTGTCCTTATAAAGATTGACATTATGGAGCAGCTCGCCCACCAGCTCTTTTCTTTCGCCTGCCTGCTGTACGCCTTTCAGGCGGGCCACGTGATCCAACATCTGCTCGGCGGAGATGCGCGGATATACGCCAAACTCCTGGGGAAGATAGCCCAGCAACTTCCTAACCTCCGTCTTGTGGTGGAGGACGTCCAGGCCGTCGAAGAAGATGGTGCCTTCATCGGCCTCCTGAAGGGTGGCGATGGTGCGCATAAGAGAGGATTTACCGGCGCCGTTGGGCCCCAGAAGACCGAACATACCATTGGTGAGGGTAAGGTTGACGTCCTTTAGAGCGCGTACGCCGCCCTTGTAGGTCTTGGAGAGACCCCGAATGACTAGTTGCATAATAAATTTTTTATGGATGATGTGACTTACATGGCTATTGCTTTAGCTTGTCCAGGGTAGCACCTTTGATATTGATCTTCGACCCCGGCGCATATTGAAGATGGAGACGTCCGGACATTCCTTTAAGATCATTGAACTCGGACTGATCATCGAGATGCACGGAAAGTCCGCGGATCTCTGCATTCTGATGGATCTGCAGGTTGCTGTTCACTTCCTCTATGTGTACGGAATCATAATAATAAGCAGGATTAACGGCGCCTTCCATGCCGTAGGTCTCGCCCAGCCAGACCTGGCTGTTGATGGCCTGGATATCGAGATGCAGGTTCCCTGGTTTCGGGCTGCCGCGGAACAGCGCCAGCTGTCCTTCCACACGGACAAGGCCGACGCGGGGAGTTATATTTATCGATGCCCAGGGACGATCGCTGTAATTCTGAAAGGAAGTATGTGCATTCAGGGGCAGGGTGTCATCGCTGCGTACTATCATGGAATCTCCCGATAGCCGGCAGTGGATCTTGCCGGCTGCCTCTTCCTGTACTTCTATGTTGAAGCTGTCGGAGGCTACGATTGTAAGATTGATATTGCCTTGTACAACGATCTTAGAAGGAGCTTTGCCTTCATAGGGGCGCACCCATCCGTCATGCGAGTATATATTTTTGAGATGTCCCGCCTTCATCCGGGCGTAGAGCGTAAGATTGATGGCGCCGAAAACACCCAGTATCAACAGGACCAATGTTAGTAATAATTTATCGCTGGTCTTCATAAATCAATGTGATTCGCTATGAAAAAAATTGTTTTCGATATTGTTCGTATCCCGGTGTGAGCGCTTCCGGGTCCATGCCTAGCAGATAGAGGCTCCGGAATACCTGAGGCAGCTCTTTCTCGATGAATACCTGTTTGCGGTAGTCTACCGCCCGCTGAATGGCGCCGACCGTGGTGAAGAACCCAATGCCCCGCTGGTTGAATATGATCTCCTGCTGCTGGAGGAATTCGTAGGTACGCATGACCGTGTTGGGATTGACTTCCAGCTGTACGGCCAGCTCCCTTACGGAGGGAATGCGTTCTCCCTCTAACCATTCCTTCAACAGGATCTTTTCGCAGACATAGTCCGCGATCTGGAGGTATATGCTTTGGGATTCTCTGAATTGCATAATGACTTACACTTCTTTTTCTTTCAGGCGGAAATAGGTGATGATCCAGAACATCGGGGGGATGCTGTATTGCATCAGAAAAGTCAGTATCCTTTCCATGGTGTCCGGCAGGGTGACCATGCTGGCGGGCATCCTGTTGTCCGTGTTGTTTGTCCAGCGCATAAGATCCTGCGGATGCCAGCCGTTGGGGAGATGCTCTGCAATTCCTTTTTGCGCATACAGAATAAATATCACCCAGAACACCAGCATTGACACCACCGTCTTGATAAAGCTCCAGCGGGTGAAATAAATAGAACCCAACAAAAAAGCTGACTGGATGGCAAAGTAGCCAAACAGGAACACATGATATTTTCTGTCCATTATGGGCGCCCACTGCGTGTCCCAGAAGTTGAGCACGCCCACGCTGCCGATGGGCAGGAAAGTATTGGGCCAGTGCTGATGCTCATTGGCAATGACACGGTTGGCCAGGGAGACCATGGGAATGTCCACGATGTAGAAGACAATGGTAAAGGCTATAAAGAAAAGCACCACGCCAAAGAGGATGCCGCACAATAACTTTTCCAGGTGACTGGCCGGTACGGACAGATATTGTATGGCGCGCGACTTGCTTCCCAATTCAGAAAAGATGGTGCTGGCATAAAAGCATCCGACCAAAAATAGCCCGCAGTAATAGGTGGCGTATTGGATAAATAAATTGATCGGTCCGAAATGATCGATCAGCAGCAGGAAGCTATACCAGCCTGCCTGCATTCCTGCCACGGCCAGCAGTGCCAGCAGATAGCGTTTACGGTGTTCCGTCCAGTGACTGCCTACCAGCATCTGCCATCTGCGGAAGCTAAAGGTTTGGTTCATGAATTAGATTTAAAATGCCTGTTTATTTTTTCTCCTGCCAGAATGATGGCCTTGTAAAGCATCTCCAGGTCCGGCCGGCTATCTTCTCCATCCGTATTGGGCAGCACCAGGGCGTTCCCTTTTAAGGAGGACTCGCTGTAAAAGGCCCGGGCCGTCTCCTCCTGGTCGAAGGAAAGCATGAAGCTCAGCCGTTGTGCAATGGAGTCCATGCCCTGGTCAAAAAGGATCCTGCCTTCTTCGATGACGAGGATGCGATCGATGAGGTTTTCCAGGTCCTTGACCTGGTGGGTGCTGATGAGGATGCATTTCTTCTCATCCACCGCGCCCGCGATGATCTTACGGAACTGGCTCTTGCTGAGGATGTCCAGGCCATTGGTGGGTTCGTCCATGAGCAGGACAGGGGAGTTGACGGCCAGCGCAAAGCTGATGAGCAGCTTTTTCTGTTGCCCATAGCTCATTTCCTGCATATTGCCCTGCATGGGGATGTCGAATCCCGTGGTGTATTTATAGAACTGGTCCATGTTGAAAAGAGAATAGAACCTGGCCGCGTGCCCGACCCAGCGGGCGATGGATATAGGGGGCAGGTAAAACTCTTCCGGAAGGAGGAATACCTGCTGCAGGAAGGCCGGCTGCCGCCGGCGGGGATCGAACCCCAGCGCATCTATCCGGCCGGATTGAGGGAAAAGGAAGCCCGCGATGTTGCGAAGCAGGGTGGATTTGCCCGTGCCATTCCTACCTAATAATCCGTAGATGGATCCTGCTTGTAGCTTGAGATCCAACCCTTTAAAGACGGATTTGCGTTTATAGGAAAAGCTCAGGTCCTGGATGCTGACCATTAATACTATTTTAGTGTACTAGTTAAGTAATACACTAAGCTCCTAAAAAACTTTCAGACTTCCAAATGTTTTGAAAAAAAAGGGCCTAAGGCGGAGCACAGCTCCGACGCCCGAAGGGCCATCATTAGACGTGTGGTACCCCGAAGTTATTTTTCAGTGAAACGCAGGGGTACCAAACAAAAATCCCCGGACATGCCGGGGATCTTCATAGCATAAGGTGAATACGTTAGCGGCTTGCATAGTCCCTTTCATGACCATTGCTGTCCATATAAAGGGTCCTGTAAACACCCTGCTTTCTCACGCGGACCCTGTACAGGTCGCGTTTCATTGGTCTTTCAATCTTTGTGTAATGATGCTCGTACTTGCCGGGATATCTTACATCTACCTGTTCAACGACCTTGTCAGGCACCGCTGTAGGAGTTAACGCATATCGTGAGTCGATGTGATGTCCCTTGGCGTTATAGCAGGCATTCATATCCCTGTTGCCATCCATTTTATGGAAGTTGGCATTCCAGGTTCCCTTCATATATGTCCAATGTACCGCGGTAGCGTCCGGGTAGTTCTTATGGAAAGTTTCCACCACATGCAGCGGCACTTTCCTCTCCGGTGTATACCTGCTGTTGGCGTAGGTGAACGTCGTAGCCGCCAACAGACAAATACTAAAGATGATCTTCTTCATAACTTTCAATTTAGTGAGTAAATCGGATCATAATTAACAGGTTCAATAACCCTGCCACTGCCCGAGATCGGGCTGAAACCCTTGCCGGATGGCCTTTTTTTTCTACAGATACGGGTGTTCATGCAACAGCGGATAGAATTGTGTAAAAAGGATGTTAAAATATGTATATTCACAGAATGGGACGATCTGTCCCTATACCTATTATGGCTCAACCAACAACCACCGCAACACCTCCTCAACGACTGTATTCACTGGATGCTCTTCGTGGTCTGGATATGTTCTGGATCATCGGCGGGGAAGAGATCTTTCATTCACTGGCCAAGATCACGGGCAGTCCTTTCTGGGGAACGCTCTCGGAGCAGTTCGACCACCCCAAGTGGAATGGATTCCATTTCTATGACCTTATTTTCCCCCTCTTCCTTTTTATAGCGGGTGTAGCCACGCCTTATTCGGTTGGCAGGGACCTGGAGAAAGGCGTGCAGCGGCAAAAGCTGTTATGGAGGGTGGTTCGCAGGGGGCTGACCCTGGTGATACTGGGGATCATTTACAACAATGGATTGAAGATCCACCCCCTGTCGGAGGTAAGATTCCCCAGCGTGCTGGGACGCATCGGTCTGGCCTATATGTTTGCCAATATCATTTACCTGTATACGCAAAAAAGAGGACAGATGATCTGGTTCGGGGGATTGCTTATAGGATACTGGCTGCTGTTGCTGTTCAATTCGGCGCCGGGGCATCCGATGGGCGATCTCACCATGGAAGGGAATTTTGCCAGCTACATCGACAGGAATATTATACCCGGCCGCCTCTACCTGGTTATCCACGACCCTGAAGGTCTGGTGTCCACCATTCCTGCCATCGGCACCGGACTGATGGGAATACTCACGGGACAGATGTTGAGGAACATGCCGCTGACGCCATCGGCCAAGGCAATGCGTATGGCCATTGCCGGTGTTATTTCCATAGCGGTGGCCCTGATATGGAATATGGTATTTCCCATCAACAAAAATCTTTGGACCAGCAGCTTTGTTCTGTTAGCGGGTGGTCTTAGCCTGCTGTTCCTTTCCTTGTTCTATTACATCATCGATGTGCTGGGACACAGGAAGTGGGCTTTCTTCTTTAGAGTGATAGGCATGAATTCCATCCTTATATATATGTCCAGCAGATTTATCAACTGGAAATATGCCACAGATGGATTTTTTATGTGGTTCAATCAGTTGGTGGGCGAGCCGTGGAATGCCTTTACATGGGTATTCTGCTTCCTGGCCGTCAAATGGGCGTTGCTGTATTTTCTGTATAAGAAGAAAGTGTTTTTGAGGGTATAGGGATGATGGTCTCGCTGAACTGGCACATCAGGTCCAGCAATCCCGAGAGTTCGGTCCCTTTGTCCGTGAGGGCATATTCAACTTTGGGAGGTATTTCATCGTAGTCAGTCCTGGTGATCAATCCGTATTTTTCGAGGAGCTTCAGCCTGTCGGACAAAATGGTGTCGCTGATATATTTCAGGTCGTCCTTTATCAGCTTGAAGCGATTGTTGCCTTCCTCGATACAAAATAATACGTCGGTGAACCATCTTTTGCTTACAAGGTCGAGCAGTTCGTTGAGGGAGCATTTTTCCTCGAGATAGGCCTGATTGCGATAGTTGGTGGAGGTTATTTTTCTCTCTGACATGATCACGATGTTTGAACTTTAACAGTTTCGGGCCCCAAGTGGTTTAGTCTCCGCTAAAAAACGACTAATTTAATACCGGAGTTGCCCGTAATTTCACCTATTCTTATCAAATTTTAACCCTGGGGGTGTCATATTATGAAAAAATCGTATTCTATATTTCTGCTGCTTTTTTGCCTTGGTTGCCGCAATCCTTCTGCTCCAGCGCTGGAAAAGGAGTATCAGTCGCTGTTGGATCAGAAAGAATATTTCAGATTGAGGGACAAAATGGATCAAAACAGGAAAATAAATATCGATGGCATAAAGGAGCGTTATTTTTCTGCCTGTTTAGAGAACGTCTTTAATAAGAACGCAGGGTCGGAACATACGATAAATATACTGCTGAACAACGATAAAAATGATATGTCGGACTCGATGATAGCCCGTCTACTGTTGCTGGCGGAGGATAACTATTTCAAGACGTATCAATATAAGCTGGCTGCCGAGGCTGACAACAGGATCATCGAGGATTACCGTCATGCCATGGACAGCGCCACCTATGCGGATGTAAAGAATACGGCCATCATTACGAATGCCCTGTCCAAAGTGCCTCCCCAGGAGGCGCAGATCCCGGGGGATCAGACCATCCCCTGGACAAAAAATAAAGTGGGGTTGATGGAAATACCCGTGCGCCATGAAGACAGCACCTTTCTCGCCATATTCGACACGCGGGCGAATATATCCAGCATTTCGGCTACTTATGCAAAAAAGCTGGGCGTACGGATGCTGCATGTCTCCTATGATGAGAATTCGGGGATCACGGGGCAGCGTTTCAAATGCAGCCTGGGAGTGGCCGACAGTCTTCGGATCAACAATATTCTGATGAAGAATGTCGTGTTCCAGGTGATGCCCGATCAGGTCTTGTACATTGCCCCCATCGATCTGAGCCTGCCCATTATCATAGGCTACCCTGTAATAGCCCAGTGGCGGGAGATACATATTCATCGGAATGGAACGATGACCATACCCGCCCAGACGCATCCTTCCGACCTGCACAATATGGCGCTGGATGGACTCGACCCCGTGGTAAACGCCATTGTGGATGGGGACACGCTGGGCTTCAAATTCGACACGGGGGCTTCCACGTCGGACATCTTCGACAACTATTTCCGGCGGCATAAGGAGGATATCATGCGAAGGGGAAAGGCCTCTACCATCAAGCTGGGCGGCGCCGGGGGCGTTGTCGAGAAAGAAGTGTATACGATCGGGAACTTTACCATCAAGGTGGGCAGCAAAACGGCTACGTTGAAGCAGGTGTCCGTGCACAAGGATCCTATCCCTAATCTGAATGAGAAGTTCTATGGCAATCTGGGTCAGGACATTATGACACAATTCGAGGAGACAGTACTGAACTTTCAGGATATGTATGTGGACTTCAAATAGCTGTGATGGTTCGGGATTTGCATGGCTGTATTAAAATGCAGTAGTATGAAGAAGAACACCAAGCCCATCCGAAAAAAAGAAGAAGTGCAGCAAAGCAATGACGAGCGCATCGACCAGGACTTTCCGGGTTTCCCGCATCCTCCATCGAAGAAAGAAATTATAACCCACAACGGGTCGGCAAACGCTTTTGGCGGTACAGAAACCCCGCGAGAGGAGGACGAAGCTCCTAAAAGAGATAACGTTTTCCCTGACCGGGGAAAATAAGCTTTACGTGGAGCGGGTTATTGGCCTCCAGTTCCTGCTTTATCACCGCCTCCTGGTCACCCGAGGGCTTGCGGTGGGTGATGACGATGGGGAAATCATATAATGCTTTTGCTCCCGCCACATTGGCCAGCCTGTTCAGCTCTACCATCAGCAGGCGGGGGGTAAGATGTCCAAAGAGCGTCTTTTCGGGCTGCGAATTGGGGAAAGAGGTCTCGATAAAGATGGCCTTCAGCTTGCCTGTTTTGATCAACGGGCCTGCAACCTGCCACAATGCCGCCAGCCTGCCCGCATGTTCTATCGTGTCGGCGCCGGTGTCTCCTAAATATAGTAAACAGGCCTCTCCGCTGCGCACCAGAAAAGCGGTGCTTTGGTAAGGCTCGACATGGCTCAGGGGGTACGCTGTAGCGGTCATCGTGGTGCCTGTCAGGGGAATTTCCTTTCCGGCGTCCAGGACGGCATAGTGATATTTTTTTAGAACCGGGGCTTCTCCTTTGTCTCCGAAATTGGCCCAGGCCGCCCAGGTGAAATATTTTTCTTCCAGCACTTTTAAGGTAGGGGGCATTCCATAAATGGTCTTGGCGGTATCGTCGGGGGAATTAAGGATCAGTCCGGCCACGTGGTCCAGGTGAGGGTGGGAGATAAGGTAGCCCTTTATATGCTGTCTCAGGACCTTACTGACGGGAAGGTGGAATATCCCTGCGTCCACGGCCCGTTGGATACCGGTGTAGAGGGTGCCCGCGTCCAGGCATACATAATCGCTGCTTCCTGCCGGAGCCACCATGTAGGCGGAAAGGTTACTTTCATCGAGACCGCCCTTTACACCCAGCGGGACGACGGTGAAGGCCGGCGTCTGAGAGAAGAGAGAAAAAGGGAGTAGCGCCAGCAGCAGACATGATAATTTATTCATGCCGTAAAGCTACCTTTATCCTATGGAAAAAACACATCACTATACTACTAACCTCCACTGGATTGGCAATAAGGGGGAGGGCACCGCCAACTACAGGGCCTTTGGCAGAGACCATATTCTTTCCGTTGCCGGCAAGCCGGACCTGCCCGGCTCTTCCGACCCTTCTTTCCGGGGTAATCCTGCGCGATACAATCCGGAAGAGCTGCTGGTGGCCTCATTGTCATCCTGTCATATGCTGTGGTACCTGCACCTGTGCTCCGTCAATGATATTGTCGTTGTCGACTACCAGGACAAGGCGGAAGGGATCATGATGGAAAAAGAGGACGGGAGCGGGTATTTTAAAGAGGTGACGCTGCGTCCCGTGATCACCATTACCAACCCGGCCCGGATCGGGCGTGCGCGAGAGTTACATCACGAGGCGAATAAGTTCTGTTTTATTGCCAGCTCCGTAAATTTTCCGGTGAAGCATGAGCCGGAGTTTAAGATTGCGGCATCGCCGGTCCGATGAGCGAGCCGTCTTTCCGGCCATTGGCCTGGTCCACTCTCAAAATGATCTTGCCGACGTGCTCATTGCTCTCCATCAGCGCCTGCGCGGCGGCGGCTTCTTTTAGCGGGAATACTTTATAGATAAAGGGTTTTATGAGACCTTTTGTCACCAGGGGCCAGACATGCTTTTCTACTTCCGCGGCCAGGGCCGACTTGAAAGCGGTGTCCCTGGGTTTGAGCATGCTGCCCGTCAGCATAAGACGTTTGCGCATGATCTCGCCGATGTCGATCATCCCACTCCTGCCGCGCATGGCATTGATGAATATCATTCTGCCGTTGTCCTTCAGCAGCCGTATGTTCTTGACGGTGAAGTCCCCGCCCGTCATATCCAGTATCACGTCTATGCCTGTATTTTTCAATTCCGCCTCGAAGTCAGCCAATTTGTAGTTGATACAACGGGTGGCGCCCAGGGTCTCGCACCAGCGGCATTTATCGTTGGTGCCGGCTGTAGCATATACGGGAGAGCCCAGCGCTGTGGCCATCTGAATGGCGGTGACGCCGATGCCGCTGCTACCTCCATGTACGAGCAGGCTCTCTCCCGGCTGCAGTCTGCCCGTCTGAAATACATTCATCCATACGGTGAAGACTGTCTCGGGCAGGGCGGCGGCTTCTTCCATGCTGATCCCATTGGGGACGGGAAGACACTGCCCTTCGGGGGCGGTGACATATTCCGCATATCCTCCGCCTGTCACCAGGGCGCAGACGGCGTCTCCTTTTTTCCAGCGGGTGACATGGGGACCGCAGGCTTCTATATATCCGGAAACTTCCAGGCCGGGGATGGCCAGTCTGTCCTTCCCTCCGTAAGAGGATGAGCTGCGGGAATAAATATCGCTACGATTGAGCCCTGCCGCTGTAACCCTTATCAATACATCATTTGGGGCTGGCACCGGGGCGGGCAATTGTTGTATCTCCAGAACTTCGGGTCCACCTGTACGTGTGATCAAAATGGCTTTCATCGGCACAAAGGTAGGTATAATCACGTCCACCCAAGACTTCAGCGTACTTCATTTGTGTACGGGATGGAACAAATAATGACTGACGATCCACTCCCTGCCATCCCTGTAATTCCATAGCTCCGCACAGGCCATAAAGAACAGCCGCCACCAGGCCCACCATTGCGGGGCGTCCTGCTCACCGTACGTCTGGCGGAAGAGGGGTAGGATGTCTGTTCGGTGCTGGTCCATGTTCTGCAGCCAGGCTTCGGCCGTCCGGCCATAGTGCCGTCCACTGACCTGCCAGCGTTTTTCGATCACCATATCGTCGTTGAAATGGTTCATATCGGCTGTGATCACCCGCAGATTGTGCAGGCCCCGGCTTCGGATCTGTCCGTCGATGTACTCTTTTTGTATGCGTGATCCGGACACGGCGGTGAACTGGCTGGCGGGATATTTTTCCGCCATGAAGAAGGACAGTGATCCCCAGCCACAGCCCAGCTCCAGCACTTTCTGACCGTCCCGGAGGGCTGCCCGCTGACAGGTGAGCTCCAGCATATCCTTTTCGGCCGTATCCAGGTCAGTGGTATCCGTCCGCCAGTAGCAGCAGGAATATTTGAGATGCTGCCCCAGACAATATTTATAAAAGGCGGCGGAAAGCTCATAGTGCTGTCCGTTGCCGGGATATATGGCAATGGGAGAAGATCTTAGCTGATCGATGAGCTGTGACAGATGGGTTTGCTGCGACTCGGGATCACCTTTATCCTCTTGAAGCAGGCGTTGCCGCAGGAGCCGCCGGACGCCCTGTCGCAGCAGCGGATCAGGGAGCTTATTTTGGACATTCCACTTGTCATACCACATAGGAAGAAATTTTAGACGTCAGTTCTGAACGGGGGCCGGCCAGTTGTCGAAGCACCGACATCAGACCCATAAATTCTTCGGTAAGGGAATGACAGGAAGGAGGACGTACGAAATTAATCAGTTTTTGGTTTGGATATTTTTTTTATTTCTATATAAACAATTGATAAAATAATAATTAATGTCAAAAAACCCGCTATGTTTTGGACGGTCTCACCCAGGTAGTAGGAGCGGGGATGGAAGACGAAGCGGATGGTGTGCCGGCCGGAGGGAATGGATAGCCCTCTCAGCACATAATTGGTCCGGAAGATGGGGGTTTCCTTGCCGTCGATATAGGCCTTCCATCCCCGGGAATAATAGATCTCACTGAATACGGCAAAGCGCCTGAAGGTAGAGGAGGACTGGTAGACCATCTCGTCGTTGTTGTTAAGGGTCAGGCGGATGGAGTCGGTGGGGGAACCAGGTGACGCCTCATGGGCAAACTGTCCGGGCTGTGCGCTGTCGGATGCGAAAAGGATAGCTGTGTCTTTTGCAGACAAAGCAGTTAATCCTTCCATGACAGCTTTGGCGTTGGGGGCGAGTACGATGCCGTCTACAAACCAGGCGGGTCCAAGGGCGCCTTCATTGCGGATGACGGTGTCGCCATCGGGGCCTCTTTCTATGAGGTAGCGGGTATTGAGCATATCGATCGCGGGCTGGCAATGGGGATATTTTCCCAATTGATGTTCGATAAGGTCCTGGTAGATGCTAAGCTTGGCGGCATTGTAGCCACCGATGCTGCGGTGGAACCAGGCTGTGGCGGCTCCGTAGGTGAGGGTATAGTCGGGGCCGTACCGCAGGTCGAACACCCGGTAGTATCCGGTATCCTTCAGGATGAGACTGTCTGTTGCGGTAGCGACCTGGTCGCCCGGAGAGCTGGCTGCCGGCTTGTAGTTGGAGCTGTTGAGATATTGGAGATCGATGCCGAGGACGTCGATATAGGCCAGGATGCCGATGGTGACGAGGAGGACTCCACTTTTTATCTTTCCTTTTATATAGAGCGTTGTCAGGAGGGCGGCCGCTGTGATGAAGGCCAGGCTGCGAAGCAGGGAGTGGAGGAAGAGGGCGCGTCTGTCGTCCTGCAGGCCCCTGAAGAAAGGTTTTGCCTGATCGCCTGCCCGTTGCAGGAAGTGCTGGTCGAACCAGGTAGTGTAGTCGAGGTGGAAATAGAGGCCCATCAATGCGAGGAAAACGGCTGCCGTGAGGAGGATGCCCTGTACGTATTTTTTTATGACGATGCGGGGTTCAGTCAGTATGCGTTGCAGGCTAAGGGTGGCCAGCACCGTGAGCAGGAACACTGGTATCACCAGGATGACGCTGGGAGCGCGGAACTTGTTGTACATAGGCAGGTATTTCAGCAGCAGCCCGTTGAATCCCGGGAGATAGCCACCCCAGCTCATGAGGAGGGCCAGGGTACAGGTGACGGCTATCCACCATTTGTGTTTATTGTCCAGGACGAACATGCCTATCAATGCGAAGAAGCAGATGACGGCTCCTGCATAGGCAGGTCCTGCTGTGCCGCCGATGCCTCCCCAGTACCAGGTGAGGAGATCGTTCTGCTGTATCTGTGCGGCTGTCGTCTGAGGCAGGTGGTGGAGGGCGGCAACGGCTTTCGATCTGTCATCCGGAAGTTCCTGTCCGGAGCTGCCGCCGTATATTTTAGGCACCATCAGGACGAAGGATTCGTTGGGGTAGAGGCTATAGCTAAAGGCATAGTCCGTGCTGAGTCCTTTTTTGGCAGAGGGATCATCGGCGAGCTCGCTGCCGCCCCGGATGGTGGCTTTGCTGAAGTCGTAGGTGGTAAAGATGACGACCGCATTGCATAGGACGCCTGTCAGCCAGCAGCCTGCCGCGAGCGGGAGGGCGATGAAAAAGTGTTTCCATTCCCTTTGGATGATCCAGCGGATGGAGTAGCCGATGGTCATGCCGGCTGCGATGAGCAGTCCGTAATAGAATATCTGCATGTGGTTGGCCGAGACGATGAGGGCCGTACCCAGGGCAGTCGTGACGGCGCCCCAGCCATACTTTTTGTCGTAGAGGAGGATAAGGCCGCCGATAAAGGCGGGGAGCATGGCGATGGACTGCATTTTTGTTTCGTGGCCAACGGAGATGATCACCGGATTGTAGGTGGCGTAGGCATAGGCCAGGCTGGTGATGATGCCGATGTAGGGGTTCACCCGGAGGGCCCGGGTGAGAAGGTAGAAACAGATACAGGCCAGGAAGAAAAAGTTGGCGGGGGCAGGGAGATGGAGGGTGAGGATGTCATAGACATAACCTTGCGGTGAGAAGGTGTGGGCTTCCATGGCGATGAGGTAGGCGGGCATGCCGCTGAACATGCTTTCGGTCCAGAGGGGGAAGTCGCCATGCCTGGCCTTGTAGACGAAGGAGCTTTGGGCCATGGCTTTCCATTGGGTGATATCTTCTTGGACAAGCACCTGGTGGTGGAATGCCGGTGCGCAGTATGCGAAGGCTGCCAGCAAAAAGATGCACACGGCCAGGGCGTGGGGGAGGAAGCGGCGCCAGGATTCTTTCGTCATGGGGTAAAAATAGGGTATGTTTGTAAAATAACGATTGCTCCTAAACTTATTCTATGCAACCTATTCCTCCGGAAACAAAGCACGAAGTCAGCGCCACGGAACTTATTGCGGCGATCTCGGGTGGGAAATTTCACGCATACTCCTGGTTTTATAAGACGACAAAACCCTGGCTCCTTGCAGATAAAGAGCTTGCAAGCTATACAGGCTGGTTGGATAATGATGAGGATCTGGAATATATAGTGCTGAAGGAAGCAAAATGTGAATTACCCGCGCACGAATCTTTATTCTTACATAAGCTTGGTGGAAGCACTCCCAAGATAGGGTTGATTTTTTATAAATCTCTTTTGCCAGGCGTTTTGGTCAAGGACACCGGAATGCATGACTGGCTTTTAATCAATACGCATGTTGGAAGTATACTTATTGCATCAAACAGCCGGATAGGGGAAATCAATATCAGAGAAAACAGCCGGGCGGGGAACATAGCTATATCTGACTCCAGTGTGATGAAGAACGTCAGGATAGACAAAAATAGCCAGGCGGGCAATATCAGCATCTATTCTAAAAGCCAATGCGGAGATGTTTATATTTCTGAGAATAGCCACACCTGGGACATCAATTTCGAAGACAGTCAGGTAGGAGATATCGCGATCAAACACAACAGTAAATGCGCAAATCTTCACATTCGCGGAAGCAAGGTCGAAACTATCCGGATTGAAGAAAATAGTGAAGCAATGTCTGTCGGTATTTTGGGAGACAGCCAGTGTGATGGAGCCTTTGTTAAACAGGGACAGGTAGGGGAATTGATTGCTGGCGACTCTAAAATTTCACACATTTATTTTTATGAAAGTA
>DASZWE010000094.1:0-3469 GCA_035546735.1 Puia sp. | reverse complement strand
TGGAAATATGATCCCATTCAGCATGAGTGGATCAATCACGAGATGCGGGTGATACAACGGGATTTTATGCCGGAGGATCTGCAGCCTGTACTGCGGGCGGCCGGTGTAGATGGCTGTGTGCTGGTGCAGGTGGATCAGACGGAGGAGGAGAATGAATTCCAGTTGGGGCATGCGGAGAAGCATGATTTTATCAAAGGGGTGGTGGGCTGGGTGGATCTGCAAAGTCCAGCGGTGGAGGAGCGACTGGCCTTTTATAAGAAGCATCCCAAGATGAAAGGGTTCCGGCATATTCTGCAGGGGGAGAAGGACAGGGCGCTGATGTTAAAGCCCGCCTTTAAGAGAGGGATTGGATTGTTGCGGAAATATGGCTATACGTACGACATACTTATTTTTCCGGATCAGCTGGGCTATTCATTGGACCTTACGGCTTCTTTTCCGGACCAGCCATTTGTCATCGACCATGTGGCGAAGCCGTACATTAAAGACAAGCGATTGACGGACGAGTGGAAGGCGGCCATTCGGGCCGTGGCGGCGCGTGAGAATGTCTATTGCAAGATCTCGGGTATGGTGACGGAGGCGGACTGGAAGAGCTGGAAGGCGGAAGATCTGCATCCTTATATCGACACGGTGGTGGAGGCTTTTGGGACGGGGCGGGTCCTGTATGGCTCCGACTGGCCGGTGTGTCTGGTGGCGGCGAGTTATGAACAATGGCATGGGTTGATGAAGGATTATTTTTCCAAATTTTCAAAGGACGAGCAGGCGGCTGTTTTTGGCGGCAATGCCATTCAATTTTATCATCTTTAAAGCTATACTATGGATCTATTGTTAAAAGATAAAGTGATCATCGTATCCGGTGGGGCCAAGGGTATCGGGGAAGGTATTTCCAAGGTGCTGGCGGGAGAAGGGGCAATACCCTTTATTATTGGACGGAATGAGGAGGATAACAAGGCGACGGTAGCTGCGATCGAGGCGGCGGGCGGAAAGGCATTTCAGTGCGTCGCGGAGCTGACGCAACCAGAGGAGTGTGAGAAGGCGGTGAAGGCGGTGCTGGATAAGACGGGGCGGATCGACGGGCTGGTGAACAATGCGGGGGTGAATGACGGGGTAGGTCTGGCATCGGGAAATTATGAGGCTTTTATGGCATCGCTGCATAAGAATGTGGTGCATTATTATTTGTTAGCGCACTATTCTTTGCCGGCTCTTCGGAAGTCGAAGGGGTCCATTGTCAATATCAGCTCGAAGACGGCTGAGACGGGGCAGGGCAATACTTCGGCCTATGCGGCCGCCAATGGAGGCAGGAATGCGTTGACGAGGGAGTGGGCGGTGGAGCTGCTGCCAGATGAGATACGTGTGAATGCGATCGTTGTGGCGGAGTGCTGGACGCCGTTGTATGAGAGATGGATAAAGACGTTGCCAAACCCGGAGGAGAAATTGAAGTCCATTGTGGCGAAGATACCGTTGGGGAGCAGGATGACGACGTCGGAGGAGATTGCGAATATGACGGCTTTTCTTTTGTCGTCGAGATCGAGCCATACGACGGGGCAGCTGATCCACGTGGATGGGGGGTATGTTCATTTGGATAGAGCATTGGGAGGATCTTAACATGAAAACATTAGTTTGCGTAAGACCGGGAGAGTTCGAGTACCGGGAGATGGATGCGCCTTTGGCAAAACCTGGACAGTCCATTATAAAAATACGGCGGATAGGTATCTGTGGGACGGACCTTCATGCGTATGAGGGGACGCAGCCCTATTTCGAATACCCCCGCATACTGGGGCATGAGCTGGCGGGCGACCTGGTGGACCTGGACCAGGCGCCGGGATTCGTCGTTGGAGATGCGGTGACGGTGATACCATATTTCAACTGTGGTCATTGCGTGGCATGTCGCAACGGGAAACCAAATTGCTGTGTTACCATTAAGGTATGCGGCGTGCATATCGATGGGGGAATGGTGGAATATCTTTCTGTCCCTTCCAGCTCGCTGGTGCACAATGCGGGGTTGAGCCACGACCAGCTGGCGCTGGTGGAGCCATTGGCTATTGGGGCGCATGCCGTACGGCGGGCTGCGGTGCAGCCGGATGAATTTGTGCTGGTGGTCGGCGCGGGACCGATAGGGCTGGGTGTAATGGAGTCGGCGCGTATTGCGGGCGGGCAGGTAATTGCCATGGATATCAACGAGGGGCGGCTGGGCTTTTGCCGGGGCAGGCTGCATTTGCTGCATACGGTGAATGCGGCTGAAGAAGATGTGATGGAGAAGCTGCGTCATATTACCCGTGGGGATATGCCTACGGTGGTGATCGATGCTACGGGCAGCCGGAAGGCGATCCTTGACGCCTTTGCATATATGGCGCATGGGGCGCGGTATGTGCTGGTGGGATTGCAGAAGGGGACGATCGAGTTCAGTCATCCGGAGTTCCACAAGCGGGAGGCCACGTTGATGAGCAGCCGCAATGCGACGCGCGAAGATTTTGTTTTTGTTATGGATTCCATGAAAAAGGGATTGATCGACCCTACGACCTATATTACGCACCGGGTGGGATTTGACCGGGTGAAGGAGGAATTTGCGGGATGGCTGGATCCGGCGAGGGGAGTGATCAAGGCGATGGTGGAAATGAAATAATATGAGCAAGAAAGTTTTATCATTTGGAGAACTGCTATTACGGATATGCCCGGATGGGGATGGCGTATGGCTAAAGGAAAATGCGTTGTCCTGCCATGTTGGCGGGGCGGAGGCCAATGTGGCTACGGCGCTGGCTTTGTGGGGGATACCTTCGGCCTACTTCACGGTGTTGCCGGACAACCTCATGGGGCATCAGCTGACGGATTATCTGGGGGAACGTGGCATCGATACGTCACGGATCATCTACCGGGGCGCACGTCTGGGTCTTTACTTCCTTCCCAAGGGAAAGGATCTGAAGAATGCGGGGGTGATCTATGACAGGGACCATTCCTCTTTTTCCGACCTGCAGCCGGGCAGCATCGACTGGGACAAGGTTTTCGTTGATACGAACTGGCTGCATTTCAGCGCCATCTCTCCTGCCCTGAACAGCCGGGTGGCTCTTGTATGCGAAGAAGCGTTGCGTGCGGCGTCCGACAAAAAAATTACGATCTCCGTGGACCTCAACTACCGGGCCAAGCTTTGGCAATACGGGTGTCTGCCTGTAGAGGTCATGCCGGACCTTGTGAAATATTGCGATCTGGTGATGGGGAACCTGTGGGCCGTGGATAAGATGCTGGGCATACCTGTGGATGGGACCATTGGGGAGAAGAGCACGAAGGAGGATTATCTGGCACATGCAAAGCGGACGAGCGAGGAGATACTGCAGCGGTGGCCGAAGGTGAAGATGGTGGCGAAGACGTTCCGATTTGACAGGGAGGTGACCGGGGTGACAGGTGCGAAGGGGGCGACGCGGACGACGGGGACGATGGGGACGACGAGCCGGCCAGAAGGTGCGGGCATCCGGTATTA
>DASZWE010000093.1:0-3304 GCA_035546735.1 Puia sp. | reverse complement strand
ACTTCCATCCGGAAGTAATAGGGGACATGGGGGTTGATGTATAAGAGCGCATTACCCGACGCGCTGCGGGAGGGAGCGATGGCAAAACCATTGGAGCCGTGGTCGGGGTCATCCTCCGGAGGACCTGGCTGGTGCTCAGTGGTCAGACCTGATCCTGTGGGAGTGGGTTCCGGAATCCCTCTGTCAGACAAAACCATTTTTTCAACAGCCGACACATGCGTTACTTTCCGGGGCTGTGATACAGTCAGCTCTTTATTTTTTGTATAAAAATCCCATATCGCCGCAGGGCGTATACCGCCCGTGCTGGTCGCCGACACGCTGCCATCGGTGAACATCAGCGCATACCAGGGTTCCCAGCGTCGCAGCACGAGGGGTTTGACGGAAGGATGTCTGTAGAGATAATAATTGATGCCATCGGCAAATGCATCCAGCAATTTGTGCATCCAGGCGGGGGACTTTTTATAATCTGCGATGGCCTGCGCGCTGTCATAGATCAGGCGCATCATAATGTCGGTGGGTAAATAGCTCTCGCCATAGGCTTCCGCCTGCCGGCCCAGCATTTCCAGATAGTTTTTTTCCACCCGGCTAAAATCCTCTTCACACTCGGCATACATCAGCCCGAATACACAGGCTGCATCCGTCCGGCCATAAATATGAGGGATACCCCATTTGTCGCGTATGATCTGTACCTCGCGGGCCTCGGACGCATAGCGTTTGGTCTCTCCTGTCGTGAAGTTTTGGGCATGACCCGGCCGGGCGGCCAATATCATCAATAACGTCCAAACCAATCTAATGTCTAAGACCTTCGTCGGACCTGCTTTGTCACGAGAGCTTCGCTCGTATCTTTCGTCGGTTCCAACACTGTTGGACCCTACCTCGGATACCCCGGTCGTAACCTTGCGGTTACGGACAACGAACCTCCGGTCCGTTAGTATGGGCGGTTTTCTCATGTGTCCAATTTAGGGCATTTCCGGGTAATCAGCGTTTTTTTAGCTTCGGCCCGCTGCGACCCTGTCGGCTCACCTACTCCGCCCTCAGACTCTTCACCGGATTAGCCACGGCAGCCCTTATGCTCTGCACGCTCACCGCCAGCAGCGCGATCAGCACCGCTCCCAGGCCGGCCATCGCAAACCACCACCACTCGATCGCTACCCTATAATTGTATCCCTGCAGCCACTTATACATCACGTACCAGGAGATGGGCACGGCAATCACGATCGAGATCAGCACAAGCCGTATAAACCCCGATGACAATAATAAAGATATCCTCGTCACGGAAGCCCCCAGCACCTTGCGTATCCCAATTTCCTTCGTCCGGCTCTCCGCCATATATGCCGCCAGCCCGAAAAGTCCCAGACAGGATATAAGAATGGTCAGCCCCGCAAAAAGCCCCGCCAGCTTGCCGGTCAGTTTCTCTCCTTTGAACTTCTCCGCATAATCCGCATCGATAAAATGATACTCGAAGGGATAAGAAGGGTTATAGGTTGAAAAGATCTTTTTCAATACGGCCAGGTTCTGCGATGTAGGATGATCTCCATTGAGCTTGATATGTATGACTCCCAAATATTGCTTGGGTCCTTTGATGATAAATGGCTTGATGGGCTCATACGGGTTGCCGAGAATAAAATCCTTGAACACGCCTACGATATGCCATCTGGTAGGATCATCAAAGACCCATTGCCCGATAGGGTTCTTGAGGTTCATAACCTTTAATGCCGCCTCGTTCACCAGACAAGCGGTCGAGTCGGTGGGATAGTTCTCTATATCGATGTCCCGACCCTGCACCAGCGTCAGACCGGCAGCTTTGACAATACCCCCGCCGGTGGCGGATCGCGCGAATCCAATATGTTTATTGGGATCCTTGCCCTCCCAGTTAAGTCCCGAACCCCAGCTATAGGTTTGCGTCAGCGGCGCCTGGGTTTTGGATATAGCCGTCACAGCCCCTGAAGCCATCAGGTCAGCCTCGATAGAGGAGTAATGCGACCTGATATCTCCCTCCATATTCACATAAATAAGATTGTTCTGATCATATCCTTTCTTACGGCTTTCCGCATACTGCACCTGCCGGGCAATGATCAGCGACGAGACGATCAGCACGACGGCAATGGTAAACTGCACCACGACCAGCACTTTCCTTGGCGTCAGTAAAGCATGCATCCTGGCAACACTGCCTTTCAGCACGGTGGCAGGCCGGAAAGAAGAAAGGAAAAAGGCGGGATAGCTTCCTGCCAGCATTCCGGTGATACCTATAAAGATCAGCGCAGCCCCCCAGAAATAGGGGTTGGTATATCCCAAAACAAGCTGCTTGCCCGTCAGCCTGTCAAAGGCCGGCAAACTCCATTGCACGATAAAAATAGCCAGTACCCCGGCAATGGCGGCAATAAGCAGCGACTCGCAGAGAAATTGCAGGACCAGCGAATGCTTGCGGGCGCCCACCACCTTCCGGATCCCCACTTCCTTGCCTCTTCGTGCGCTTCGGGCGGTGGACAGGTTCATAAAATTGATACAGGCTATCAGCAGGATCAATACCGCCACCAGCCCAAATATGCGCACGGTGGTGATCCGTCCGCCCACGGGTTGGCCGTTTTCGAACTCCGAATACAAATGCGCCTGGCTCAGGGGATAAATAAATGCGTCCGTCGTGGTCTTTCCACCGGAGTAGCGGTGGATCATTCCCTTCAATCTGGCGTTGACGGACGCTGCAGAAGTATTGGGCTTCAGCAGCACAAAGGCCCTGTTATTGACATCCGTCCAGTCGCTGTCTACATAGCCTTTCATCGTATTATAATTATACGAGCCTATCCATTCAAACCTGAACTGGGTATTGTCAGGCAGGTCCTTTAATACACCCGTCACCTTAAGGTTCTCCTTGTCATCGATCTTCACCACCTTATTCATCGGATCCTCATCGCCAAACAACGCCTTCGCCATTCGTTCCGTCAGTACGATGGAATAAGGGTCCCGCAGCGCGCTCCGGGCATCTCCTTTCAACAGTGGAAAGCTGAATGCCGTGAGGAACCCCGTGTCCGTGGCAGTCCCCGGCGCCTTTATGGTGATCTCCTTGTAACTGAACAGTGAATTGGAGTTCCAGCTTATGCGTATTACATCCTCCACTTCGGGGCAGTCCCGCTTGATGGCAGGCGGCATGATCTCGGGAGTGGCGGAACTGGTCCCCAATTTCCCGTCGGCAAAATGAGTGGTCATCAGCTCGTACAGGCGAGCGTCTTTTTCATGCCAGCGGTCGAAGCTGACTTCATGCTGTATCCATAAAAGGATGAGGGTGGCGCTGGCCATCCCAAGCGCC
>DASZWE010000092.1:0-12323 GCA_035546735.1 Puia sp. | reverse complement strand
AGCCGAAGAAAAAAGTGTGGAAATTGGCCTTGTCCATAAAATAGACCAATTTCCCCATATCAGGCCTTCGTCGGAGCTCCGGGCCCTCGCTCCTCCTCGGTCGCAACCTTCGCAAAGGCTCGGTTGTGTCTGTAGCCCTTCGTCGGAAGAACTTCGTCGGGACTCCATGTATTCGCTCCTTCTCGTTCGTGCCCTTCGTACCTCGGGCACTTCGAAAGGTCCGACTCGGTCGTAACCTTCGTCGGGCTTGGTTATGGACGAACCGCTGTTAGCGGTTCCTGGTATTTGTCTCATTGCGCGTATTGTTTGAAAATAAACGGGTATAAGTAGCTAAAAAGCCGCCCAAATGGTCGGATATATGTCCGAAAAACGGCCTCAGGAGAAATATAGCCCGTTTTCCGGAAAGATCTTATGTCTGTCCTTCGTACAACGCGCCTGTGGCCCGTTTTATTAGCTTTTTCTATATACAATGATCTCTGTAACTGTTTTTTGGCATTAAATTCGCCTTATTTTTGCATACGTTAAAATAACTTTTTTCGTTTGTTGACATTATCTTTGACATTATTCTATTGATCGCCAGGTGATCGTTTACCCCTCTGCGATTAGGAATAATCTATTTTTTTAAAAAAATGATATTACTATGAAGCTTAAACAGACCCTTTTTTTCGGTGTTCTCTCGGTATTGCTTTTCTCATGCGTTAGCCAAAAGAAATTTAAGGCCGCACAGGCTAAGATCGACTCCCTGACCGCGGCCAACGCCAAGCTCGCGAGCGACCTGAAAAACTGTAACGACCTCACTGCCCAGGACGCCAGCCAAAAGTCAGCTCTTCAACAACAGATCGACGCGCTCAACAAGCAGATCGACTTCCTGAAACAGAACCACGACGCTACCCTCAAGCAACTGCAGGACCTTTCTGTTATCTCCAACTCTCAGGCAGAAAGCATCAAAAAATCGTTGGATAACATCGGCTCGAAAGACGCGTATATCCAGAACCTGCAGAATGAGCTGGCTCACAAAGACAGCCTGAACATGGCCCTGGTGATGAACCTGAAAGGCGCCATCGGCAACATGGATGACAAGGACATCAACATCAAGGTCGACAAGGGTGTTATCTACATTGACATCTCTGACAAGCTGCTCTTCAAGAGCGCCAGCTACGAAGTCAACGAAGCAGCCAAAACCGTACTCGGCAAAGTTGCCGCTGTGCTGAAAGCTCAGCCCGACATCGAGTTCATGGTAGAAGGCCACACCGACAACAAGGCTTACCATCGCGCCGGTCCGCTGAAGGACAACTGGGACCTTTCTGTAAAACGTGCTACATCTGTAGTTCGGATCCTGCAGAATCAATATGGCCTCGACCCCGCTCATATCACTGCAGCCGGTCGCAGCGAATATGTACCCGTTGCCAGCAACGATACAGAAGAAGGACGTGCTGCTAACCGCCGCACCCGTATCGTGATCCTGCCTCAGCTGGATCAGTTCTTCAAATTACTGGAAAAGAAATAAGTGTAATATACTAGAGCGCCATCCATCGTCAGATGGGTGGCGCTTTTTTTTGAGCAATCCATCATTTTAAGTAGTAAAATACGTTATTTGTATACTATTAACGCTTTAGCCCAATAGGAGCCGGCTTACTATGGTGGTAGCTTTACGCAAAATAGGGTGGACCCTGCTGATCTCGCTCATTTGTCTTACCTGTTTTGCAAACCGGGAGCCGGACCATGACGCACAAAAAGGCGTCCTGGACCTGCGTAATACCAACCTTTTCGACCATCCGGTAAAGCTTCATGGAGAGTGGAAATTTTATTGGATGCACCTGCTCTCTCCCGACAGCCTCGCATCCGCCACCCCCGACTTCGCTCCCTATCCCCGCCTTTGGAAAGACCTTCGCCTGCATGGCCGGCAATACGCTACCCGGGGATATGCCACCTACACACTCACCGTGCTCCTGCCCCAAAAAAAACCGCGCATAGGATTGGAAGTACCGGACACCTACTGCTCCTATAAACTATTTGTCAATGGGGTGGTGCAATCCCAGAACGGACAGCCCGATACTACGAGGGACGCCTCCACGCCCTTCTGGGCCACACGTACCGTCGTGCTGCCCGCTGACGAGCCGGATACGCTCCAGATAGTGATGCAGATCGCCAACTTCTGGCATGCCAAGGGCGGACCATACAAAGAGATCCTTCTGGGAAATAAGGACGACCTTATCCTGAAAAAATACCAGGACGCCGCCTATGATTTTATGCTGGCGGGTTGTCTCTTTATGGGCGGACTGTTTTTTCTCGGCTTGTTCATCTTTGGCCGGCATGACAAGACCACCCTTTATTTCTCCCTGTTCTGCCTCGCCTACAGCTATCGCATGGTAGGCACCGACACATACGCCCTGCATCTGCTCTTTTCCAATCTCTCCTGGTTCATCACCATACGGATAGAATACCTGAGCCTCTCGCTGAGCGTAGCCCTGTTCTCTCTGTATACCCGGCACCTTTATCCCAACGACACGCATCCGGCGCTCATGAGAGCGATGATCTGGTTCTGCCATTTGTATACAGCCATCATCATCTTGACGCCCCCCACTATCTTCACGCAATTTATGACGACCTTCCTGGTAGTGATGTTCTTCTGCATCGCTTACGCCATGTTCGTCTATATAAGGGCGGCCCGTCACAAACGCAGCGGCTCACTCTTCGCGCTGCTAAGCACGGCCGTCATGCTGTTCGTGTTCCTGCTGCTGAACCTCCATTTCTTCGGATTCATCCCGGCGCTTCGCCCTGTCATATTCACAGGATATATTTCCTTTTTCTTTTTACAGTCCCTGTCGCTGTCCCATCGCTTTGCCCACACATTCAAGCAGGCGGCTTTCCAGGCGCAACAGGGCCTTCGCACCAAGTCGGAGTTCCTATCCACGATGTCCCACGAGATCAGGACGCCCCTGAATGCCGTCATAGGAATGACCCATTTGCTGCTGCGTAATGAGCCACGCACGGACCAGAAAGAAGACCTGGGTGTATTGCTTTTTTCAGCCAATAACCTTCTTTCCATCGTCAATAATATCCTTGATTACAATAAGATCGAGGAAGGGAAGATCGGGTTCGAGCAGATACCCATGGACCTGCCCGCCATCGCCCGCAATATAATCGCCGGTCTTCAAAACGCGGCCGGTGAGAAAGGCATTTCCCTGCTGCTGGAGGTGGACGAGAAACTGGACAAAAAGCTCATAGGAGATCCTACCCGCACAAGCCAGGTAATAAACAACCTCGTACACAACGCCGTAAAATTTACAAAGGAGGGTTCCGTCCGGCTGATCATACATGTGGAACTGTTTACCCATGATGCCGCCACCGTCCTTGTAAAAGTGGTAGATACCGGCATAGGCATTGCACGGGAAAAACAAAGCATGATCTTCGACAGGTTCACACAAGCCGATTCTTCCACCTCCCGCAGCTATGGGGGTACAGGGCTGGGCCTCGCCATCACCAGGCGGATACTGGAATTGCAGGGGGTTGCATTGCAATTGAAAAGCGAGCCCGGCAAAGGCTCCGAATTTTATTTTACCCAGACCTTCCCCTTTAGCAATGAAGCCATCGGTGAACAGGGAATATCCGCCAGCTTCACTTTCCGCGACCAGCTGCTGAAAGGCATCACTATTTTGCTGGTGGAGGATAACCCATTGAATGTGCTCGTGGCGCAGACCATGCTGGAGAATTGCGGAGCCACGGTAGAAGTGGCGACCAATGGGCTGGAAGCATTGGATAAGCTGGATGCAAGCCGCCACCGGCTGGTCCTCATGGACCTCCACATGCCCGAAATGGATGGTTACGAAGCTACCGTACTCCTGCGCAAAAGAGGGGAGACCCTGCCCATTATCGCGCTCACTGCCAGCACTCCCAAAGAAGTAGAGAGCGAAGCTTATGCCGCCGGCCTTACCGACATCATCGTAAAACCCTTCGACCCCGACGATCTTTATCGCATCATCCTGCAGCATGCAGGACCTTCCACCCAATAGCCGCACATCCAGTAGCCGCAAGAGGCGGCTTGCCGCCCCTGGCACATTTTTTTAACTGCCATTCCAAAAGAGTAACTCGTCATGACCTGAGCTTGCGAAAGCCATGATACCATTTAAAAGACATTAACTCATCATGACCCGCAAGAGCCATGATACCATTTAAAAGACATTAATTCATCATGAAAAATATACGCCTCCTGGCGATCATCAATTTTTGGGCCTTCCTCATCCACGTCGCCTTTGTATACCTCACCCGGATAAAAATGATCAATGACGTCGACACGGCGGAGATGTCCTATCGTCATCCCACTTTATTCACGCCGGCGCCCATTACCTTCTCCATCTGGGCATTGATCTACCTCCTGCTGCTGATCTTATGCATTTATCATATTATTACAGCATTCAAATATCCGGATACCCACATCGCCAATGTGCATACTTATCGGATGGGTGAATTATTTATTCTCTGCAATCTTGCGACGGCCGCATGGCTCTATTGCTGGACACATGGCGGCCTGGAGATTTCCCTTGGTCTCATTGGATTTCAGTTTATCCTGCTGTTGGTGATACATATGCGGCTGCATATTTACGATAGGGATACAACCGTCGCTTCAAAGATATTTACCCAGCTGCCCCTAAGCATATGGTTTGCCTGGATCTGCGTCGCTACCATCGCCAATGGAGCCGTCTATCTTACCGCTATCGGTTGGGGCGGAATGGGACTGACCACCGTTCAATGGACAGAGGCCCTGATAGGACTGGCCGTATTCATTGGTATCTGTTTTATACTGGGCAGACGAAATATTTTTTTTGGATTGGTAGTGCTTTGGGCATTGTGCGGCATCATCCTGGAACGCACAAAAGGAGGCGCGCCCGACTATCCCGGCATCGTACTCGCCGCTGAAGCGGGTCTCGTGCTCACGGCAATAGCTTGCCTGATCCAGCTGGCCCGCAACATTTCTTTTCGACGACATCATCTTCGGCGACACTACCCCTTGTTTCCGGAAGCTCCGCATCCGTTGAAATAAAAAGGCGGCCCATCAGACCGCTCTCTTCTTTTAAGGCCACCGTCATACGCCGCCCCCTAATTCACCCGGGCCGCCGTCTTCCGGAAACGGGCTTCCTCCAGGTCCAGCTCGAACTCCTTGCTCCGCAACAGCTCTTCCGAATATGCCTTATCATGCCGCATCTTGGATAATTCCTTTCGCTGCACATCCACCAGCTCCAGCAACAGCTGACGATAGCGGGGTAGAAAGGTGGGATTTTGATCCTTGCCCTCTTCCTTTTCCAGCTTTTTGCTCGTTATCTGCACCATCCGCTCATAGCGCTCCTTCAGCCGGTTGAACGCATCGATGGAAGTCGCCTCATCCCCATATTGCTCCGTGATATGGTCCAGTACGACAGTGGCCAGCCGGAGCCGGATACCCAGCTGCTGCTCTTCTTCATTTTCCTGCACTTCCAGCTTGAGCCAGCGCACCAGCAGCGGCAGGCTAAGACCCTGCAGCACCAGGGTAACAAGGATGACAACAAAAGTGATGAACAGGATGAGATTCCTATGTGGAAAAGACGTCTCCGGGGCAAGGGTAAAAGGAATCGCCAGGGCGGAAGCCAGGGACACGATGCCCCGCATACCGCTCCATCCGATGATAAACACCATTTTTTCCTCCGGCCTTGGCTCACGTATACGGATCTTTTTAAAACAGATGCGCGGCAGATAGGCGCCGGGGAAGACCCAGAGGATCCGGACAAGAATGGCTACCAGGCTGATCACAACGCCATAAAGAATGGCCGACCCCAGCGAATATTCCCCCAGCCCTTTTACGATACCAGGCAATTGCAGCCCGATAAGGATAAAGACCACGCCATTCAATAAAAAGATAAGCACGCTCCACACACTGTTTGCCTGTAGTCGGGAATTATACGTGAGGCTGTCGTGACTCCGGTAGCTGCCAAAAAGACCCCCGCTGACCACCGCCAACACCCCGGAAAAATGAAAATGCTCCGCCGTAATATACATAAGGTAGGGCGCGATAAGGGAAATACCCGTGTCTACGCTCGGTGTGGTGGGCAACCTCCGGTGAATAAGATATACCCCCACTCCAAAGAGCAATCCGATGCCGATACCCATGAGCGATACCAGCGCGAAATCCACACCCGCCCGCCATAATACGAACTGCCCTGTTAGTATCGCCGCCATGGCAAACCGGAACACGATCAGGCTGGAAGCGTCATTTATCAGGCTTTCCCCTTCCAATACTGAAACCACCCGCTTCGGGACTTTCAGGGATTGCAATACACTGGTGGCAGCCACGGCATCCGGTGGGGAAACGATCCCGCCCAGCAGAAAGCCCATAGCCAGCGGGAAATCCGGGATCATCCGGTGACTGGCCCATGCCACAGCCCCCGCCGTGCAGATCACCAGCCCGAACGCCAGCATCCCGATAGGCCGTCGGAGTCCCCAGAAATCCTGCCAGGAAGTATTCCAGGCAGCCGAATACAACAAGGGAGGAAGAAAGATGACAAAAATGATGTCCGGGTCTATCATGATCCGGGGCACACCCGGAAAAAGACTGATGAGCAATCCGGCAATAACCAAAAAGATAGGATAGGAAATACCAAGCTTGTCACTCAGCATCGATAGCATCGTGACGGCGAATAAAAGAGAAATGATCAGCAGAAGATTGTCCTGGAGCATGCTGTAATTTAAAAATTTTCCCTCATCCCACCCCCTTATAGGAAGAAGCCCGGGTCCGGGGAATTTATTCCCCAGCCCCTCCGTCCGCCCACTGTCCGGCGATTGGCATAGTTTTCGACCCCTTTATAAAAAACACCGGTATGAAGAACATACTTGCTATATCCGCTTGCTTGATCCTGCTTGCCTGTCAGCAGCCGCAGGCGAAAAATACAACCGCTCCCAAAGATACCATGACAAAAGATTCCACCGCCAGAGCCGCTATTCCCAAACGTCCGGTTATCCTCGACTCCACCGTGCTGGACGGTTCCTGGTACCTGCAGCCCGTACTGGCTTCCGACACCGCTACAGGCAAAAGAGCTACCATCGAATTCAATGTGAAAAAAGCGCATTTCTCCGGCAATACGGGCTGTAATAATATGAGTGGAAAATACTATTTCAGCATCGTCGACAGCAGTCTTTCCTTTGGCGACAAGCTCGTCACGACCAAAATGGCCTGTACCGGCTTTAATGAAAAGGCCTTTCTGAAAAACCTCCTGCTGACCACACATTTCAAGCTGAAAAATGGCGTCCTCATCCTCCTCGCCGAAGATAACACGGAGCTGTCCAGGTGGGAAAGAAAGCCAACGACCCCGGCGAATACAGGAAAGGCGTAAAGCGTCCGTCCCGGGCGTTCTGATCGCCGGCAGAGAAGGTCCACAAAGAAAAAAGAAAGAGACAGGCCTATTTGAACCTTTGCAGGACTGGTTGGTTTATACGTAGAGTCCGGACGCCCGGCCGGCCAAAGGCAGGAAGTTCACAGGAAATGCACCATCGCCCGGCAACACATTGACTTCAGAACGAACCACAGGTTCGTTGTCCGAAGGACAGACATTAAACATTTCCGGCAAACGGATTATCTTCTCGAACGATCCGTTTGACGGATTTAATACAAAATTCACAGATTGGTAATACAATTGCAGGAACTTACATGGAACCAAATACAGAAGGAATGACAAACACATTGGTCGATCTTACCCGGGAGCTGCTGAGCAACGGGGTATTCAATCACCTGCCCGACAACGAGATCGCTCGCCTGCACTGGATGATCATGCAGGGCCAGCGCGAAGACCATCTGCCGCTGCAGCCATTGTTCAGCTATTGGTACAGAGGTGATTTCTATGCTTCCAATGCCTCGCCCCGTCTCCTCCGGCAATGCAATGAATACCTCCAACGCATGGGACAGCCCCTTATCGACGTATACGGAGAAGAGTTTTACGAAGCTTGATTCCGGCTCACCTCGCATCCCTGGTCCGCCCCCGTCTCGTCCGGCCCTCATCCCGGCCCCGGCCTTCCAATCGGCCATCTGCCCCCTCACCTCACCTCGCTATCCCTGGCAGGCCGGCCCGCCTCATCAGCCCACTCACCTCGCCCCGCCATTCTGCGGTGTCCCGCCCGGTCCCTTATAATAGCTTCCCGGGTCCGTCAGCACCTTTTTCCACTGACGCTGGTGGCTCTCCTGCCACTTCTTATTCGGATGCACACCCCAATTCACCCCTTTCAGCTGCTCGCGTATGAATTCCCGTAATGCAGGATGAACAAATAAAGGATGGAGATAATACCATGTCGGGTCCTTTGTCAGCTCATTCCAAAAAGCGGCAAAATCCGGGTAAATAGTCTCAAACACCTTCAGCTCATCTTTTTTATCATCATACGTACTGTGATTGTAATAAAAATGTACACCCGACAGCCCCTTTACCCGGTACAGACTTCCGCCACTCCGCTCCGAGCTGATATCAAAATAAAGTTCCCTGGACATGTTAACCTCCTCGCTTTTTACGTTAATTCAGTATCTTCGATGGCCGGCCCACAGGTCCGGCAGCCGAAGGCCATCATAAGCCATTTTCTGCCGAAGGATATTTTTCAATGAATTCCAGAGGCAGAAAACCCCTACACACTGATCGAACAATTTAAAACAATAACTCACTCATATGGCACTGATCCCCAATAATAAGAAGAAAAAGGACGGCAAGGCCCTTTCTGGTCCAAAAAGCAATATCCCCGGATTCCCCGCCGCCAAAGGCAAGGCGAATTCTAAAGGAGTTGTTAAAAACACCCGTCTCACCGGCGGCTCACAACGGGGGTCCTAAGACATATATCCCTTATTCAGTTTCTCCCGTATCAGCTTTTCCATTTCTTTTTTGGCGGCCTCTTCGTCAGAAAAGCTCTTTAGCTGTATCTGACCCCTGGTACCCGATCTGCCCCAGCGGACGATCAGCTTATTGCCATCCGTTGCGGCCTCCCAGAACTTTTCGCTGCCATTCTCTTTATGATACAGCCGATGAAAAGGCAGATGATCATAAGGACTTGCCGAAACACCGCTCCCTTCCTCCTGCCGGAGATCTACCGCAGCAGGCTTTTCTGGTACAGGCGCGGCCGCTTCCTGGACCCCGCCGGTTACCACCGGCTCCTCGATCAATTTACGGATCATATCCATGATCTTTTGTGGCTGATGCAGCCAGTCCCTCGAATACACCGGCAACACCTTCCACCCAAAACGCTCAAGTATCGCCGGACGCTGGTAGTATTGCTCGATAAGATTCTCATTCAAATAATGCTTTTCATCATCCAGCAGAATGCCCAGCACATAAGCCTCATCGTCGGCCCGCGCCTTTATGGCCAGCGAACATTTAAAATCCGACTGCCCGACCTGCTCATCCACAACATAACCCATCGCCTGCAGCTGCTGCCTGATCTGGTCCCGCATCCTGCCCGGCCGCATAATCGCCGCTCCCTCCGCCCGCCGCAACACCATACTGTCCAGGATGGCCCGCGCCCCCGCCATCTGCCCCTGACTTACCATCTCCGCATATTGCAGGAATCTTTTTAAATAATTGGCCCCTTCGTTGTATTCATTGGTGATGGCGGAATGCCGGATGCTGCTGATCACCGCCATATGCGTCCTCGCACGGCTAAAAAGTACATTCAGCCTTTTTTCGCCCCCCTTTTTATTGATAGGCCCGAAATTCATCAGCATCTTCCCTTTCATGTCGGGACCATAACAAACACTCATGATGATAATATCCCGCTCATCTCCCTGTATATTTTCCAGGTTCTTCACGATGAGCCCCGTGAACTGATCGTTCTCCGTTCGATTGTACGCCTCTTCCAGTTTCACCATAAAGGCGGGATCTTCCTCTCCCAGCTCATCCAGCGCCTGTTCGATCATATGCTGCTGCTCCTGGCTGAAGGCGACAATACCGATGCTTTCTTTCGCGCCCCTGTTCAATAGCTCCCGCACCAGGCCCGCGATATAAATAGCTTCCCCCCGATTGCTTCGCTTTTCGTAAACACTGCCTTCCAGCAGGTGATAGCTGATGCTGCGATCGAACAAATAGTCCGCGAAACCCGCCACCTCCCGTACGTTGCTCACCAATATAGGCGCCCGCTCTATTGTATGGATCGTCTTGTCCGGAATGGTCAGCAGCCTGCCCTCGTAAAAGGCATGATTGCTAAAGCTGATCAACGTTTCATAATGACTGCGATAATGCCAGCTGAGCAGCGTGCTATCCAGCTTTCGGGCGCCCTGCGCCAGGAGACTGTCCACATCGTCGCTGAGCCACTCGTCATCCTCCTCATCCAGCCCTTCCAGGTCATCCGGATCATCAGCTCTCGCGCTGAAGAAGTCACTGGGCGGCATCTGCTTTTCATCACCCACAATAATGGTCTGCCGGCTGCGATACAGCGCCGGTACACCCTCTTCCAGCGTGATCTGGCTGGCCTCATCGAAGATCACGACGTCGAAATGATCACTGTCCAGCGGCAGACTGTCACTCACACTATAGGGACTCATCAGCCAGACAGGCTTGATATCCTTCAACACCAGCCCGCTCTCCTTCGACGACAGCTCCCGAATGCTTTTATAACGCATGCTTTTTCCAAACTCGTTCTCCAGTATCTTTCTGCCCTCGTTATAAGCCTTCTTGAATTTTTTCTGCTCTTCATTCAGCTGGCTGGACGCCATATTGGAAAGATCTATCTGCTGCAGGAACCGCTGGCGGATAAAGGCGCGTATCAGGTCGGCATTTACCTGCTGCAGAGCGGTATAGGAATCGCCCAGCTGCTGCACCGCCTTGTCCAATGCAGACCGGTCGATATGAGCAAAATCGCGGTTGGACTGGTATACATGGAAAAGTGCTTTTCGGGCAACCACGGCCTCGATCTGCAGGGGGGTCAACGCTAACCTGCGCAGGGTATCTTTCACCATGTCCGGCAGGCTGGTGAAACTTCGGAGAGCAGGCAATATCTCCCGAAGCCCATCGGCGTTCAGCCGGATATTCTGCAGCTCGTCACGCAGCGCCTCCAGCGGCTGCGTAATATCAGGATCATGCAGGCAGTCCTCCAGACGACTCTCCAGATCGATCAATGGCTGGTGCAGAGACTGCAAACCCGTCACCAGGACGGCGGCCTCCGGATGACGAAGCAGATATACCAGGGCCGGATCATCCTTTTTTTGATGGAGGATACCGATGCCAAGCCATGCCGTATCCGGATTGTCCAGGCGATAATGTGTTTGGATACGGCGTTTAGCCTGCTCCACCGCCCGGGCCTTCCCGTATTCGTCTTTTAAATTTTCCAGGATGCTCCCATAGGTCGGCCGTACTTTGTGGGCCCCTTCAGGCCTTCCGGAAATATAGTCCTTTCGGGCCCCGCCTTCAATGATTGACCTTCGGTCCGCGGACCCGTAGTCCACAGTTGGCTGTGAAAAGTCATAGCAGTCTTCTAACCTCTTTTTCAATCGACGCCACCCGCCATTCAAAAAATTCAGGAAAGCCTTCTCCTGCCGGCTCGCCAGCGCCAAAGCCTGCTCGACATCCTGCTCCCCTAATTTCTTCTTCCAATGGATGTTCTTAGCCAGCGCCGCCTGGTAAATTTCGACTTGCTGCTTGTAGTCAGCCCATCGGCTTATAAACGCTCTTGCCTCCTCATCAGCCGGATCGGCCAGCCGGAAATTATCCGTTAGCACCAATGGATACAACAGCACGGCAAACTGCACCATGCTCTTCAACCCGGCAAGCCCCGGCGCCCGCTCACGGGCCACCGGCACACTGGCCAGCCCCTGCCCGATGATATCCAGTATTTCCAGCGCCTGACCCAGCGAGGTGTCCAGCATACGATGCGGCTGCTCCGAAAGAAAGATACGCTCATGCAGACGGCTAAAAGGATGGCTGGCAAACACCGCCTCCGTTCCCAGTTCTTCCAACGCTTTCGTCAGCTGACGGATGACCCTGCCCGAATCCCGCCACGCCGCATACGTAGGCAGCGCTTCTTCTTCCAGGGCCGTCAAGGTTACCAGCTCCTGGCGTAATTCGATGATGCGCTCGATCAACCCCCTAACGGTAATGCCTATGTCTTTTTCGCAGCCGAGGCTGGTTACATGGAACTCTCGCAGGATATCCACTTGTCTGTTCATTTTCTCCACCAGCGACGTCCGCTGCGCCCTCAACCCCGCCAGGTCCATCCGGCTCGTGGTAAACTCCTCATAGGTGGAACGCAGATCGCGGATGAACTCCCGTTTGTCACCCTGGCTGTCGTGGATATAGCAGCAAAGCTCGTCCAGCCCGTTTTGTTTCAGTCGG
>DASZWE010000091.1:0-2849 GCA_035546735.1 Puia sp. | reverse complement strand
CCCGGGCGTATCGGGAGGGCGTTGGTCCGGGGATATCCTGACCAGCGGCAGGCTGCCGGGGTAATTGGCCTGTACGAATGTTATCAATCCTTCCCGTACATCGCAACGGAGGTCGAAGGCGTTGCCGGAGCTGCTGGCGCTCATCAGGGCGCGAACTTCGATGGTCCTTTCGGAGGCGTTGGTGATTTGCATGACGCCGACGCGTTTGTCCCAAAGGGGATTGCTCTCCAGCAGGCGTTTGAATTCATTTCGCATAGGTTCCAATGGGATGGTATAATCCAAATAGAGGAAGACCGTACCCAATATATCGGCCGTATTGCGTGTCCAGTTCTGGAAAGGTTTTTCGATAAAATAATTAATGGGGAGGATCAGCCGGCGCTGGTCCCAGATGTTCAATACGACATAGGTGAGGGTGATCTCTTCCACGCGGCCCCATTCTCCTTCCACGACCAGCACATCGTCGATGCGTAAGGGTTGGGTAAAGGCTATCTGGAAGCCTGCCAGCAGGTTGCTCAGCGACTTCTGCGCGGCAAAGCCAATGATAATGCCGCCAACTCCTACGCCGGCCAGCAAACTGGCTCCCAATTTGCGTAGGTTATTAAAGCTGAGCAGGATAATACAGGCGGCGAGAACGATGATCAGCCCGATGGCCAGCTGGCGGATGAATTGCAGCTGGGTGCGGATCTTGCGTTCCTTGAGATTGTCCGCCTTGTTGATATCGAATGAGTGAAAGGCGTAATCCTCGAAGACCTTGACGATGCCCATCAGCACATAGGCGAAAGCGAGCGTCAGCAGGATGCCTACCGTCTTGTCCACACCGGGATAGACGCGGGGGCTGATCTTCATCAGCGGGAGCAGGAAATTAAGGGCCAGCAGCGGCAGCAGATAGCTGAAAGGCTTACCCAGGCGAATTAGGATACTATGAGGTATGGAAAAATGAGGTTTCGCGGCGGAGGGCTTTTTTCGCAGGAGAAGGGATAGCAGGAATTTCACTACTAACCCGATGGCGATGGCTATTCCTGTCAATATCAGGTCCCATATGATGGCGGGAAAATGTTCGAACTTACTAAAGAATTCATCCATTTTGGGTAATTGGGTATGTCTAAGTTAACAAGGTTTAAGCCAAAAATACCGGATAAAGCGCCAAAGGCGCCTTATCCCAAAGATATAAAACCTATGCTTGCCACGCTGGTGGATCAGCCTTTTGACAATCCGGACTGGATCTATGAGATCAAATGGGACGGGTACAGGGTCGTCAGCTATCTGAACAGGGGGAAGGTGGAGATGCGCAGCCGGAATAATCTACCCTTTAACGAAAAGTTCAAGGTGATAGAGGATGCGCTGGTGCAATGGGGTGTCAGGGCTGTGATAGACGGGGAGATCGTTGCGCTGGACGAAGAGGGGCACGCCAATTTTCAGCAGTTGCAGAATGTGCTGAAGCACCGGGAAAATGCCCACCTGGTATATTATGTCTTTGACATCCTCTGGTACGATGGGAGGGATCTGACGCAGCTGACGCTGCTGGAAAGAAAGGAGATATTGAAAAGTATTTTTCCGGCTAATGATGAGCGTTTGCGCTACAGCGATCATATCGTGGAAAAGGGCCGGGATTTCCTCGCGTCGGCGATGAAGCATGGACTGGAAGGGATCATGGCGAAAAAGGCGGACAGCACCTATGAAGTGGGGGGACGTAGTGGTAGTTGGCTAAAGATGAAAAACAACCAGCGGATGGAGGCTATCATCGGGGGCTTTACCCTGCCCCGAAGGAGCCGGAAATTTTTTGGAGCGATCATTTTGGGAAAGTATGTGGGAAAGAAGCTGGTTTATATCGGTCATAGCGGCTCCGGATTCAACGACGACGACTTGCGGGAGCTGTCCCGGCGGTTCAAGCCTTTGATAACGGACGAATGTCCTTTTGAAACGCCGCCGCATACGAACCAGCCGGCCACCTGGCTGCGTCCGGAGCTGGTGTGCGAGGTAAAGTTTACGGAATGGACGACGGACAAGCTATTGCGACATCCCATATTTATGGGGATGTGGGATGATAAAAAGGCCTCCAACGAAAAAAATGAAAAGATGGTAAAAGTAGATGAAAAAACGATGAAGGTAGGGCGGCAGGAATTGACGCTCACGCATCTGAATAAGGTATACTTCCCAAAGGAGAAATATACGAAGGGCGATGTGATCAACTATTATCATGACATAGCGCCGTATATCCTCCCTTATATGCTGGACAGGCCGCAGTCGCTGAACCGGCATCCGAATGGCATCACGGGGAGCAATTTCTATCAGAAGAATGTGGCGGGCAAGGTAGCGGACTGGGTGAAGACCTATCGGTTCAACAGCGAATCGCAGGGGCCTATCGATTTTATGGTCTGTGATGGAGAGGCGGCCCTTCTTTATATGGCGTCGCTGGGGTGTATTGAAATGAATCCCTGGCATAGCCGCACGGCTTCCCCGGACAATCCCGACTGGTGTGTCATCGACCTCGATCCGGATGGTAACCCTTATGAGCAGGTGATCACCGTGGCGCTGGTGATCAAGGGCATACTGGATGAGCTAAAGATCACGGCCAGCTGCAAGACCTCGGGTGCAACGGGTATGCATATCTATATTCCTTTGAAGGCGAAGTATACCTATGACCAGTCCCGTATGCTGGCCCGGCTGATCGTGGAGATGGCGCATGAGGATAAGCGTATTGCCGCCTTTACCAGCCTCGAGCGTACGCCTGCCAGGCGGAAAAAGAAGATATACCTGGATTTCCTGCAGAACAGGGCAATCCAGACCCTGGCGGCGCCGTATTCGGTACGTCCGCGGCCTGGCGCTACCGTTTCCACACCGCTGCATTG
>DASZWE010000090.1:0-4619 GCA_035546735.1 Puia sp. | reverse complement strand
GGGGAAAGTGCACCTCATCGTCAGTCATGGGATATTCAGCAGGGGCATTGCCATCGAAGCCATCGATGAGATTTATACGACCGACTCGTACAGAAGGGTGGAAGGCGTCCATTGTCTGTCCATAGAAAAGTATATGTAGGTCAGAAGCTGAATTCAACAAATGAGGACCGGACAATCAATGGAAAACGGTGAGTTATGCCGTTTAAACACACAATCCAAAAAGAAACTTCTCATGTTGTCAAATATTTTATAAATTTGCGATAACAATACCTGCCACGCTTCCCATTGACCAGCGCACCACGGCGGGTTTTCTCATTATATAGCCATATGCAATTCACTAAACCTGCCAAAACCTACGATGAACAGATAGCTTTGTTACGTCACAGAAAAATGGATGTGGACAATGAACGAAGAGCATTTCATGTTCTGCCTACGCTTCCCAGAATTACCAAATATCAATTTATTAATACGTCATCCGTGCGCCCCGACAAAGCATTTTATAGCTTTTCAATTATGGCTTATATGTTGGAGCGGATAACTCCAAGGTCGTATTTCACAGGTAAGCTGATTTCGCTGCTCCACCGATTTAAAGAGATCGATGTAAGGCCTGCAGGATTCTACACAAACTGGCATTTGGATCCTTTTTTGGAAATCGATGAAAATTGGGATCACTTATCGGGTACGCATTCTGATCTTTAAGTATCCGCGGTTTCGTAAGTTGCTACGAATATCTGCTTAGCTACCGCACCTGATAAATTTGAGAATGGCAAAAATATATTTAGTAAGTCAGAAGCGCAGGCTTACTGGCTCTCCTTTATACATGACCGTTTTTTCAGTAGAGGACGTCATCAGCCGTACGCGAAAGGCCCGCTGTACAGGTTTGCCAGCATAACCCCCGGGTGCTCCCAGCTGCAGGATCCGCCGTTGATCATCCCACACGCAATGTATCAAAATACCCGAACCATTCAGATAATCCAGGCTGATGCCATCGTCATCATACAGCGTAAAGTCTCCATTGGCGCTGGGATAGATGCGCAGGGTAGTAGGCTCCGTCGTCGGCTGATCCGTATACTGGCGGACAGGATCCACCGCCAGGATAGCCCCTGCGCGTACATAGATAGGCATAATGGACAGATCTACGTCGCGGGTGATCCATCGGCCGCCTGATAACGAACCCCCCGTCCACCAATCATACCATACTCCTTTTGGCAGATACAGCGTGCGATGGGTAGCGCCCTTTTCAAATACAGGTGCGATCAGCAGATCCCGCCCCCAGAGATACTCGCTGCCAAGCTTCCTGGCAATCGTGTCGTCCGGATAGTGAAGCCACAGGGCCCGCATAAAGGGCATGCCTGTAACGCGCGCCTGATAGGCGAGCGTATAATTATAGGGAAGAAGCTGATAGCGCAGCTCGTCATATTTTTTTACCACGGGCTCGATCAGGGGATTGTTCATCTCCGACGCCAGCACATTGCGCCGGATGAGCTCGCTGTCCGAGGCCGCCTTGGTCGAGGTCTCCAGGTCGCCTCTGTCACCCTGTCCCCAGCCCCAGGGCAGGATCGTCATGGTCGTGCGTCCATGACTACGGAAGGAAGGGCAGAAGGCGCCGAACTGGAACCACCGGGCATACAGCTCACCCGTCTTTTCCCAACTGGGATAAAACCCACCGATGTCGGATCCCCAGTAAGGGCTTAGGCTCAGGGAGCTGTTGATGCCTACAGCTACCTGTCCTTCCAGCGTCTTCCAGGAAGATTCTGTGTCACCCGACCATATCCAGCCACCCCAGCGGGCGATGCCCAGGTACCCGTTACGATGAAGACTCCAGGGACGGACATTCGGGAAGGTAGAGAGCGGTCCCTGGTAATAAAGTTGATGACGCTTGACCCTTTCATAGAGATTGAACCAATCCCCTTCATCCGGCCAGAAGGCGTCGGCGCCCGTCTTCATCAGCGCGACATGCTGTTGCCAGTAATTTTGTATATGTCCATTGTCCAGCACCTCTCCCTTGACGGCAGGGATGGTCCCGTGTAGGGAAGGCAGCTTGTCCCTGTCCCAGGGCACCATATGCAGCACCACCCGTACATGTAGCGCATGCAGGTCCGCCAGCACGGTCGCCGGATCACGATGAAAGACCGCCGGGTTGAAGTTAAAAGAAGGCTGTGTTGTATTCCAGCCTCGTGGTGTAAAGCCGGTGCCCAGGTAAATGACCGCATCCACTGGGATCTTTTTGGCGCGAAAGCTATCTACGATGCCCAGCATCCGGGTCTCGTCCCTGAGCGTGCGGTGGGATTGCATATAGCCCAACGCCCATTTCGGCGGCATCACAGCAGGACCCGTCAGCAGAGAAAGGTCGGCCATGAACAAAGAAGGATCACGTGCATCGAATACGAATACATCATATAACCCCGGCACGACGCTGCTGGCCGGTGGCAGCCCCTTCGCGCCCACCAGCCCCTGGTTACGCTGGTCTTGCTGCACCGAATCCCCGACGGTGGGCTTCCAGGGAAGAAAGATGCCGTGACTTTTGTCCCGCAGGTCGATCTGCCCCCAGGGCGAAGCTATGAACAAGGCCCATCCATCTGTCCCGATGAGGAGGGCGACGGGATTACGGGAGCCATAGGCATCGCCCTGCCAGCGGGGCTGCATTTCCTGCAGTCTTCCCCGTCTGTCGTATTCTATGGGCGCTTTTCTCCAGTCCTCACCCCGCTCAGGGCGGTGTCCTCCTTCTCCCAATCCCAGCACCGGCGCATCATGCAGCGGAAAAGACAGGGAGCTGTCACCAAAGACCAGCTCCTGCACCAGCCTGCCTTCCCGTGTCGTCACCCGGACCGTCAGCGGACTGGGAGATATCTCCAATAAAAGGCTGCCGATCTTTTTTGTAACAGGGCCGTTCAGACGGGTGAGCCGCAGGGCTGCATCGGGATAGGTGCGGTCTGCCAATGCCGGAGAGTAGGGGAGATCCTCGCCCGAATGTTCGGGACGAAGCGTCACCCGGACGCTATGGAGGCCGGCTTCGCGGATGGTGAGAACAGCGGGCTCCCCGGCCGTGGTGATAGACTGCGCATGCCCCATATGAACAGACAACAGGACCAATACAGATAAAAATCTTCTTATCATGACAGGCTAAAGATGGGTAATTATACCAAAAAAGAAAAGACACATTTTATCAGGATACCCCCAGAGGAAAATTTTTTTGGTAAATTATACCGAATGGTATATTTTTGTGTCATAATCGGATCAATCAAAAGGATCAACACATATGAACAAGGCCGAAAAAACAAAGCAGTTCATCGTAGAAAGGACGGCCCCTATTTTTAACAAAAAGGGATACGCCGGCACCTCTATCAGCGATATGACGGATGCTACCGGTCTCACCAAAGGCAGCATCTATGGCAACTTTGCCAACAAAGACGAAGTAGCCCTGGCCGCCTTCGATTACAATGTAAAAAAAGTCACTTCCCTGATCCGCGCGGAAATGGATAAGAAACACACCGTCCGTGAAAAGCTGCTCGTATACGTGGATGTATACAACGGTAGCATTCAGGGATTCCCCGAAGGCGGATGCCCCATCCTGAATACTGCCGTCGAGGCGGACGATACCCACGATGCCCTTAAGAAAAAAGTGGTGGATGTGATCCTCACCTGGAAGAGCTTCATCATGTCCCTTCTGCAGCAAGGCATCGAGAAAAAAGAGTTCAAAGAAATAAAAGACCCCGAGCAAACAGCCTTATCCATCATTTCCACCATCGAAGGCGGGATCATGGTATCGAGAGTGACAGGCAGACCCCAGTACAGACGCCAGGTAATGGAGTACGTGGAAAAAATGATACGCGAACTGAAATAGCTATTTTTTTGTATAAAAATATACCGATCGGTATTATTTAAAAATTATAAAAACTACAATCATGAACACGACCAACAACACCGTCCTTATCACAGGCGGGAGCGCCGGCATCGGATTCGAGCTGGCAGCTTTATTTGCAGAACAAGGAAACAAAGTGATCATCACCGGCCGGGACGAACGCAGGCTGACAACAGCGGCTTCCCGGCTGAAGAACATCACCGGCATCGTCAGCGATATCACCGACCCGGCACAGGTAGACCAGCTGGTAGCACGGATACAGAAAGATTTTCCCGACCTGAATATCGTCGTCAACAATGCAGGCAAAGCCTATTATTACAAATTAGGAGACGAGATAGACGTTGCCGAAAAGGCCGCCGAAGAAATGCAGACTAACTACCTCGCGCCCATACGGCTCACCGAAAAGCTGCTGCCCCTGCTCAGGCAACAAAAAGATTCCGCCATCGTCAATGTCTCTTCCATCGTAGCCTTCGCCCCCGGCCGTCGTTTGGCCACCTATGCCGCCAGCAAGGCCGCTCTCCACGCCTATACAAGGACGCTGAGAGTCACCCTGGAAAGGACCGCCGCAAATGTCAAAGTATTCGAGCTGATGCCGCCCCTGGTGAATACGGAATTCTCCAAGGCCATCGGTGGTGAAAGTGGCATCCCTCCCCGCCAGGTGGCAGAAGACCTCCTGAAAGCCCTGGCCGAAAACACCTATGAAATTCACGTCGGGAATACCGCCTATGTATACCAGCTGTCCCTGTCCTCTCCCGCC
>DASZWE010000089.1:0-8585 GCA_035546735.1 Puia sp. | reverse complement strand
TCTCCCGCTCCACCCATTCCCGCTCCCATCCAAAAAAGTCGGGCGCCTCCGCACGCACGCCCCTCAGCTGCCCAAGCAAATAGTCGAAATAGATCTCCCACCGGCGCTTGTAGAAGCTTTTCATCATCCCGCTCCACTCCTTATACGCATACTCATGCAGATTATCCTCCTTCCGCTCGTTCTCTCCCCAATACGTGACCAACATCAGCGCATTCAAAAGATTGTTCTTCTTTTCCTCCGGCGTTTGCCCCGCATCCACTGCCTGTCGCTTATACACATCCAGCGAATAATAAGGATGCCCTCTTAGCAACACATCCGCGCGGTCATGCAACTTCAAAAACCTACTCACCGCTTTTTTAAAACGCACGCTATCCTTTACACCATACGCTCCCACTACCTCCGCGAACACAATGTCCGCCCGGTTGGCAATTACCTGCCGTAGAAAATTGATCCGATCGATCCGGTACGTCTCGCTTCCCTTCATCCTTCCCGCCGCACGGTCAAATAACGCCACCGCCCTTGCAAACAATGCCGTGTCATAGTTCTTCCGCAACGTTCCCCAAGACGACACCGACTTGATCTGCAGCGCCGGCCGGGCGCAAAGCACATTCTCCGGCGGCCCTTCCTGGTACCCCTCCGGACTGCTGTAAACAGTTTGCAGGAACATCTTCCAGGCAGCCACGATACTCGTATCCAGCCTGCCATACCGATACCAGGTATATTGCCGGATCCACTCCTCTACATTCACCCGCTCCGCATGCCAACCTACCTCCAGCATCAGGTCATACGCCACCGGATTATTGTCGATGCCCTCGGGCATAATGCCGATCCCCGCTACATACTGGGAAAATGCTCCCTTTCTCGCCCGGTAAGGCTCATCGGCATATCGTTGCAGCTTTCCAAAAAGCCCTGGTCTTTCCCCATAATTGGTGATCATACACCAGACAAAAGGGGTTCCCTCATAGGCCTGCCGCTTCTCCCAATTATTGGTCGTCTCCCCGAACAGCTCCTGCACCAGTACCTTCGATCGGTCCACGCCTGCCAGCATCTCCTTCCTCGGATTAGCCTGCCACCCCTGCAACACCCATACGGAGCCGGGGAAATATTCCTGCATGGCCTGCTGTATCCGCTGCCCCGCCGCCCCCAGATCCACCCCCTCCGTAACACCGCCCTCATGAAAAGGATCACCCGAGAAAAAATGAATATCCTTGCCGTACAGCCTCCGGGTCTCCTCATAGAAGATGCCTGCGACCCGGGAGAACAACGTATCCGAAGGGTCCAGGATATCGGGCCGGGTAAAAGCGCCCCAGGTACCCTGCACAATCACATGCGCCTTCATCTTATCTTTCAACGTAGATGGGACCATTCCAAAAAAACAGGGCATCACAGGCTGAATGCCCAACTCCTTCATACGCGCCAGCATCCGCTGCACCATCCGCATCCTCCTCTCTATCTGGCTCTGCGGCATCGGACCACCCCATCCCTGTATATTACCCATCAGCCACCAGGCATTGTACGCCGGACCGGTGATGAAATCCAGTATCTCCTTCTCCGAATAGCCCAATCGCCTCAATACGTTTTGCCACACCGCCTCCTCCCCATTCGCCACCAGCATCAGGTTGACCCCGTTCAACGCCATCCAGTCCAACTCCCGCTCCCAGTCCTTCCACGTATAAAAGCTCATGCTGTAATTGTAGGTGCAATAGTTCAATGCATGCCGGTATCGCGCAACAGCACGCACAAACACAGGCTTCTTCACCATGGGCAACACCGCCACCGCCCCCAGGTTATCACCCATATGCGACATGCTCCGGTGACAGTAATACTTCAGGTACCAGTCCAACCCCTCCGCCGCCGCATTCGGACCCGTGGCGCTCACAACAACCTTCCCACCCTCCATGGATAGCCTGAACGCATCTTCCTGGCCGGCCAGGGAGCCAGCTTCACCTCCCATCTTTTTAAACACAATCTTTCCATCCAGCCAGGGTACCCGCCGTTTCACAATTCCCCCAACGCCATCGAACTCTCCGGCCAGGACCGCCAGGGGCGCCATCAATGCCAGTACCAAAAAAAATTTTCTCATAACTCACCAAATGGTTTAATAACTTTTAATTTCCGCCCCCGCATCTCCCCCGCAAGCCGCCTTCCAATCAGCAAGATTCGTGATCATCGGCCCGCCCGTATTCTCCCATATCCATTGAGGAGTCCCCTTTGTGTAATACAAGTTATTACTAAATACATTCGCCGACCCTGTCGAAGTATACTTATGTATCAGCACATCGTTATCACCCGCATAAATGCTATTATTCGAAATAGTATCGCTGTCACAATGCTCGGTCAGCCGTATCTCTCCCTCTATCTCCCCAAAAGCCCCCAATGCACGGTCATTCTGATGCAGCGTATTGCTCACGATGGAACAGCTCTTTGTCCCCGTTCCTACAAAATTCAGATAATCTCCCATGTATATCCCCGTACGCCAGCAGCTGTCCACGACATTGTTCCGCACAACGCTCGTCAAAGTAGGATAGATCTTGCTCTCGCTCACCAGCCCGATGCCACGGTCACAGCCCGTCACCTTATTATTCTCTATCAACGTACCTGCACCCCCGCAAATATAGATGGCAATGGCTCCATAATTACCCGCACCCCATACATCCACGCTGTTGGACATGGAGACATTGTATAGCTCATTGTCGCTGATCACCCCATTCCGCGCATAGTTGACACGCACATCTCCATTGGGATTCAAACCATCCCCCCCTGCAATGATGATCCCGATATTCTCTGTATTATATATCTTATTGTGGCGGATAGCAAACCCATCCACATTTCCCGCCAATGTAACATTCTCGCTGGTGCCCGTCTTCGTATCATGCACGGTGCAGTATTCGATCACCAGATTGCTCACCGCCTGGCTGCCGGTCCCAAGTACAAAAATAGCATGCCCGCTCCTGCCATTGCTCAGGGGACTGCTGTTCACAATATTGTATATATTACAGTTCCGGATCGTAATATCATGCGAGCTCCCATTGATGTAAATACCTTCGGGGTCCGCGCTCCCACTGGCGCTGGAGAGATTACATATATCCAGCCCATCCAGCACGATATACCGCACATTGCTCATGGTCACCAGCGCCTGCCATCCGCTCACCACAACCCTGCTCCCGTCTATCACCGGTCGCTCGCCAGGGTACCCCTTCACCGTCACATTCTTCCCCTGTATCCCACCCCTGGAAATGCTGAAGGGCTCATAATAGGTCCCGCCACGCACCATCACCGTATCGCCAGGGACCACCAGCCCCAGGGCCTTCCCAATGGTTCGAAGTGGTCTATCCACCGTTCCCGCATTCCCGTCATCACCGCTGACAGAAACATAATATACATGTACATTAACCTCCGATCCGCCGACATCAGCGCTTTTCGAACAGCTTAAAGAGATCATAAGGTACAGGAAAATAGAAAAGATCGATTTCATTGTTGAGCTCCTTTACTGATTTCATTATTGACAATTCGCTGATTCCCGTCTATATCGTTGCTGCCATTGATATAGCTGGAAATAACCACGCCGCTGTTTCGGGCAGGTGATGCAGCCTGTATATGCAGGTCGGGAGTAACCAGGCTCACCAGCAACGGATCGGTCCCGAAGTCGGTAGCCGCATCCCAGCCGGAGGCAGCCTTCCACGCACCCGCATCCGTGATGACAGTCCCATTCGTGCTGCCCCAGAGCCACTGATAGGCCCCGGCCGTATAATAAAGATTATGATCGACGGTGTTATTGGACCCTGAACCCGTATACTTGTGCACCAACAGATCATTGGCGCCGGCATAAATGATATTGTTGACGATGATATTGCCGGTACATTGCTCCCGGATACTGATCTCCCCCTCTATCTCCCCAAAGGCGCCTGCCACCCTGTCATTGTTGTACAAAGTATTGTTCACGATAGAGCTGTTGGTTGTCCCGCCGGTGGTATAGTTCAGATAACCTCCCATATAGATCCCCGCACACCAGCAGCTGTACACGAAATTATTCCGCACCACCGCGCTGTCCGTAGGGAATCCGTTGGTCTCGCTCACCACACCGATGCCCCTGTCGGCTGAATAAACCCTGTTCCTCTCCACAATGATGTTTCGGGATCCATCGAGATAAATACCAATGGCCCCATGCCCTCCCAGCGGACCACGGCTGCTCTCGATATTGTATAAAGTATTTCCGCTGATGACCCCATTGCGGGCATAATTCAACGCAGGCACACTGTTGGCCGCATATCCCCCAGCCGCGTCTATTCCAATGTTCTGCCCATTGTAAATAGTATTGTTCGATACGACAAACCCATCCACATATCCATTCACCGTCAGGTTCTCGCCATACCCTGTCTTGCAATCGTGGATAGTATTCCCGTCCACAATAATATTCGTGATGGGATCAGCCGTATTGCCCTTGATCAATATGGCATTGCAACCGCCGTCCAGGGGGGTATGCTCATAGTTGATATTGTATACGGTATTGTTCCTTATCTCGATGTAGTCGCACCCATCCTGCACCAGTATGCCCTTCGGATCATTGGCCTGACTGGTCGATACGAAATTGCAGGTAGTGAACCCCTTCACCACGATGAACTTTACCCCCTTCACGGTGATCAATCCCTCCGACCCATTGACAGGCTGTCCCGTTCCGTCGATGACAGGCGTTTCTCCCGCATACGCCTTCAGCGTAATGTATTGCCCCTGGGCGCCGGTCTTTGTAATTACCACTTTTTCGCTATAGGTCCCCCCTCTCACGATCACAGAATCGCCAGGGACCACCAGCCCGAGAGCCTTCCCAATAGTTCGCAGGGGCTTATCCACTGTCCCCGCATTCCCATCATTCCCGTTGGTCGCCACATAATAGCTATGTCCGCTGCTTGTCGGATAAGCTGTTATCGCCTTGCTCTTGCTGCATGCCATGCATATCATCGCCGCCAAAATAGCCGCACCATAGATCCAATGTCTCATAGGTATCTTATTGAGAAATTATTTTCCTGACCCTGTTATTATTTTTATCCAGCACATATACGGCCCCATTCTTATCCACCGCTACACCCGTTGGCGCACTAAAACCAGCGGATGCACCGATGGCGTCCACATAACCCGCCGTACCACTGCCGGCAAAGGTGCTTACCTCCCAGTCACCCGCCGTCACATACCGTATCGACTGGTCAGGATTATACGTCCCGCCATCCCAGGTCCCATTACCGGCTACATAGAGATTGCCCGCACCATCCACGGCTATCCCCCATGGATACGCGAACTTAGCCGCCGTGCCCGCACCATCGACATATCCGGCCGAACCCAGCGTCCCGGCCAGGACAGTATTATTCCACGTACCGGCATCGAATCTCCGGATGACCTGGTCGCCATTCACAGAGACATAAAGATTGCCCGCTTTGTCGAACCTGATACCCGCAGGATAGTTCGGCACCGACAGCACCTGGTTTTGGGTCCACTGGGAAGTCACCTGGTATACATTGCCCGGATTGTCACAGCTGGTATAATAGACATAGCCCGTCGTATTGTCCACGGCTACACTCCAGGGTGCCTGACCACCCCATGCCCAGGTGACAGCCGTCCCATCCGGAGATATCTTCCGCAGGTCCCAGTTGCCCGGATCGACAGACCATAAATTACCATCCCTATCCAGCGCCACATCATAAGGTATGCTGAACTTGGCCGCACTGCCCTGCCCGTCAGCATAGCCGGAAGTAGTGGGATCTCCGGCCAGCGTCGTTACATTACCCAGACTGTCGATCTTACGGATACAATGGTTACCCGGATCAGCCACATACACATTCAGGTTGTCATCCACCACAATGCCCTGGCTGCGATACCAGTTCTGTCCGGAGAAGTCGAATTCCGCGCTCGCCCCATCCCCATTGGCAAAACCCGCCTTACCATCCCCCGCCAGCGTGCTGACGATCCGGGAAAATGTATAATTGAAAATACCCTTGCTGACAGCACTGTCTCCCCCTATCTTTACGATCACATTCCCCGACCCGCACTTCGACGGCACCACCGCCATGATCTGACGGGTATTGGCCCCCACCACCTTCAGTAAATGTCCATTGATCACCACCGTTATGCCGGCAGTATCCGTGGAAAAATTACTCCCGGAGATCAGCACCTCCGTTCCTACCCCACCCGATGTCGCGACAAAGCTGTCGATAACAATGGACGCCCCGGGATTATGACCAACCCCTGAATTCTTTTTACAGCTGAGCATGCCAAGTCCTATAATGGCCGCCATCAGAAATATCTTTTGCATAATTGTTAATGTTTAATATTTACCACCCCGGGTTCTGTACAATAGCATTATCCTTATCTATATCGTTTTGATAAATAGGATACAAGTACATCTTATCATTCCACGTCCTCGTCTGGAACAGCGTGCGGTTATAGAACCCCGTGAAGGAAAAACCCTGCCCGTTGTCATTGGCCGTTACATTCATCCCATAAATAGCCTGATTGGCAGGGTCGCCCAGCATCTTCCTCCGCGTCAGCGTAAAATACCGGTCCGCATTCTCAAAACAGAGCTCCACCTGCCGCTCCCGGAGAATATATTTCCGCATCAGGTTCTGATCCCCCACCGCCGCCGGATAGACAGTCTCGATACCCGGCAGACCTGCCCGGGCCCGGATCATATCCAGGTAAGTGACGACATCCGGATTCGATGGGTCGGATTCATTCAACGCCTCCACATAATCCAGCAGGATCTCAGCATAGCGGATAAGTATCTGCGGCCGGTAGTTCGTCGCATCATTCCGGATATTGTCGGACGGACTGATACACTTCAATACCCCATAACCCGTGATATTGCTGCTGCCCGCCGCCAGTTGCCCCGACTTCCCCGAATAATACATCTCCACCCGGCCCTTGCCATTCTGATTGGCCGCGGAGGAATAATAATCCTTATCATCCACCGTCACGGCAGGCAGCACGGGATGCATATTGTATTGGACATAGGCATAGAATCGCGCCTCCCGGTTGGCATACATATTCCACTCACCCGCCAGGCTTCCGCCCCAGAAGCTGGTGTCATTCGCCGCGGCAAAACCCGTCTCTACATAGCCGGACGCAGGATCATCGATGGTCCGCCCATTGGACATGCAGAAGGCGTCAACCACATTCTGCGTGGCATTATACATATTGTAGCCGCCAGGTCCCGGCGAAGAACACTTCGTCCAGCCCCAATAGCTCCAGCTGTTATTGGATAGGATGATCTCCTTATTCCAGTTGGTAAGGAACACATCCCGCACCGACAGATAGGGGTCGAACGTGGAGCTCGTCCCCTCATCCAAATTGGTAAAGAGCCGGAAAGCGCCGAGATCTATCACCGCCTTGGCAGCCGCCGCGGCAACAGCCCATTTGCCCGCATCATACGTCGCCGGCGCCAGCGCAGTCCCATCATGATTCTTAAAATTGCTGAAATAGGAATTCCCATTCCACAACGGACTGGCCGCCAGCAGAGCCGCCTGTGCCTTGACAGCCAGGCAGGCGCCCTTGGATACCCGCCCATAATTGCTGCTGGACGTCCACGCAGCCGGCAGATGAGCCGCCGCCCGATCCATCAGTTGATTGATATACACCACACAGGTGTCGAAAGGCGCCCGCGCATATTGCGTGATGTCCGCGGTCTGACTCACCACATCGGTGAGCTTGACAAAAGGCCCATATTGACGCAACAGCTTCCAGAAGAACCATCCCCGGAGAAAGATGCATTCCGACTTGTATTGCAGCTTCAGACTATCGCTTAGCTGGCTGGACGGCACCTTGTCGATGTTCTCTTCAAAAATAAAAGACTGCCGGATGCCCGCATAATAGCTTCCCCAGTTATAGGAGATATAACTCTGAGGACTCCAGTTGCCTGCCACCATCTGACGTACATCCACGGTGGGAATGGACACCGACGTCTCATCGCTGGCGCCCATATTCGGACAATCGCCTCCATCCGTATTATGCAGAAGACTGTAAATATTGTAGAGATAGGCTTCCGCATTGGCCCTTGTCTGCCACAGCTGATCTTCCGTCAGCAGGTTATCGGGCTTTTGATCCAGATACTTCTTACACGAAGTAAAGGACAGCAGGATCACAACCGCAGCATATATATAAACAGGATATTTCATGTTCATCATTTAAAATTTAAAATTGAGCGCGCAGGCCGATGACCAGCGTCCGGGCAGGAGGATAGGTCGCCCCATTGGAGCCTAATTCCACATCCCATAATTTGAATTTCGAGAAGGTCAGCAGGTTGGTCCCCGCCCCATAGACATAGAGGCTGGCCAGCCCCGTCTTCTTCATTCCGGCACTGTAGATCGTATATCCGATCGAGGCCTGCTTCAGTCGTATATAGCTTCCATCCTTTAACCACCAGCTGCTGCCTAAATAGTTGTTTGACGTAGTAGTGGCAATACCCAGCCGGGGATAATCCACCTGCTGGCTGGGATTGGACGGCGTCCACCGGCTCAGCACATTACTCAGCACATTGGCCGGATATTGACCGATACCCGTGAAAGGCACCACCCCTACCCCCGCCGCCGAACCGCCAGGTA
>DASZWE010000088.1:0-10164 GCA_035546735.1 Puia sp. | reverse complement strand
AAGGAGGCCATTCCCGACCTCCCCGGTACCGTGCCGTCTACGGAGAATGGCCGTGTGACAAAGGGAGCAGCGCTGGCGCTGTTGGGTAAAGTGATCCTCTACCAGAACAATACTTCCCGCATGCAGGAAGCCGCGGGCTATTTCGAACAGGTCAACAGCAGTCCCAACTATCATCTCCTGCAAAATTTCGGCGACATCTTCCGTCCGGACAATAAGTTCAATGCCGAATCCATCTTCGAGATCTACCATACTTCTGCCGCGGGCAAGGGCTGGGGCAACTGGCCGAACTTCGACGGGAATGTAGGCGTACAGATGGTCGGGCCTCGCGGGTACAAAGGACCCCTCTATGAATCCAATACGTCCGGCTATGGGTTTAATCCCATCACACCCCAGCTGGCTGCCGCCCTGAAGGGTGATCCCCGGTGGGCTTACACCGTTGCGGACGTCGACAGTATGAGAAAGGCAGGGGCGGCTACTTATGATACGACAGGCTATCAGAACACCGGATACTTTATACAAAAGTTTGCGCCCCTTGCTCAGTTCGAAGGCAAGGTAGGCGACATTCCCCTCAACTGGCCAAATGACGAGATCGAGATACGCCTGGCCGACACCTATCTCATGGAATCCGAAGCCCTGGTGCGGGGTGGAGGCGATGCCGCCAAAGCCCAATACTACCTTGACCAGGTGCGGCAAAGGGTAGGGCTGCCTACCATACCCGCCACCCTGGATAATATTTATAATGAGCGCAGACTGGAGCTGGCCACTGAAGGACACCGCTGGTTCGACCTGGTACGTACGGGCAAGGCAGCCACCGTACTGGCCTTTAAAGGATTTCAGGCGAACAAGAACGAGCTCCTGCCCATACCGTTGGGCGAATTGAACAATACCAAGCTGGTACAGAACCCCGGATACAATTAATCTTTAAACAACGCCATATGAACAATAGAATAAAAATATTATTAGCCATCTGCTGCCTCTTCGGCTGCCGGCCGGACAATTCCGTGCCTGACCAGGGACAGAAGCCAAAGGCTGCTTTTACCATCACGCCTGTCGCAGGTAAGACCAATACCTATGTGCTGGCATCCAGCACCTCCGGCGCTTTTATCTGGAAATGGGACCTCGGGGACGGATCGCAGGCCGTGAATGGCAGCCAGACCGACACCGCCTATTATGGCTCGAAAGGCTCCTATACCGTTCGGCTCATCGTCGTGACCAGGGGTGGCTACGATAGCACTTCCCAGACCATCCAGGTGGACAGTGACGACCCCAATGGCTGCTTTGGCAATAAGGCTTTGCTGACAGGCTGCGCCCTGAAGACCTGGGTGCTGGACCCGAATGCAGGTGCGTTGTGGGTAGGACCCAACGACCATAGCGCCACCTGGTGGGCCAATACGGCGGGCGATGTTACGGGCAGGGCCTGCCAGTTCAACGATGAATATACTTTTTCCAAGGACGGGACCTTTACATTCGACAATAAGGATGACATGTGGGTGGACAATGACAGTGGCATCGACCCTTATCCGTCCGACATGCTCAATAACACAGGTCAAACGTCCGGCTGTTATGCATGGTCGGCCATCAATCCCGCCTATGCCGCCTGGGGCTCGGGCAGCCATACATTTACCGTTACCAGCAGCACGCTAACGGTGATAGGTAAAGGTGCTTTCCTGGGGCTTTATAAGGTAGGGGATGCAGGCACCACGGCTACACCGGACAACCAGGTCACCTATACGATAACTTCCATTACGGATTCCCGTCTCGTGATCCAGAAACAGTACGACTGGGGAGGCTGGCAATTTACATTAGTACCAAAAAATTAAACATGAAGATCAATCTATCCGTAGCCCTGATCATCTTCATTAGCAGCACCGCCTGCTCGAAGAGTGGCGGAAGCAAGAGTGCCGGTCCTTTACCCGCTGCGAAAATCAGTGATGTAAGCCAGCCGCGGCAGCGTACGACATCCGCCTTCCGGTTTTATGTGGACCTCGACGTCGCATCCACACAGTCCGTCACGGTGAATTATTCCACCGAAGCCGGCACCGCCAAGGCGGGCACCGACTTCACGGCCGTCAGCGGCACGCTTACTTTTCAGGCCGGACAGACGGAATTGTATATCGATGTCCCCGTGACTGGGGACAGCTTGCGGAAGGACGACCAGCAGTTCTATGTTCAGCTGAGCAGTCCGGTGAACTGTACGCTGAGCGACGACAAAGCCACCGGGACATTGGGGAATACTGACGGGACCTATCTGCCCACCGATGGGACGGGATACTCCACCCCACTGACCTATCCGGGGTATAACCTCGTATGGCACGATGAATTTGATGGCAACGCCCTGAATACGCAGGATTGGAACTATGAACAGGGCGGCAGCGGCTGGGGCAATCATGAGCTGGAGAATTATACCAACAGACTGCAGAATGTGTTCGTCTCCGCCGGCAACCTGATCATCGAAGCCCGGAAAGAGTCCTATGGCGGCAATGATTATACATCAGGACGGCTGACCACCGCTGGCAAGCAGCAATTCACGTATGGCCGTATCGACATCCGGGCGAAGCTTCCCGTATTGAAAGGAATGTGGCCCGCCCTGTGGATGCTGGGCTCCAATATTTCCACTGTTCCCTGGCCCGGCTGTGGCGAGACGGATATCATGGAGCTGGTAGGGACCAACCCAAAACAGATAGTGGGATCGATGCATTGGAAGCAGCAGGACGGGTCCACAGGGACCTATAACAATGCTTACAGCCTGTCCGGCCAGGATTTTTCCCAGGAATTTCATGTATTCAGCGTGATCTGGAAGAAGGACAGCCTGCAATTCCTGGTGGACGATCATATGTATGTGAATGGAAGTGTCAGCAATGTCAGTTCCGGAACATACCCGTTTAATAACCCCTTTTTCTTTATATTTAATGTGGCTGTGGGGGGAGACTGGCCTGGCCCCCCGGACGGCACTACCGTATTCCCCCAGCGGATGTTCGTGGATTATGTGAGGGTATTTCAATAAATCGCCTGTATGAAAAATTGTGTGAAGATATTATCAGCTATCACCTTTTCGATAGCCGTTCTATATGGCTGTAACAAGAAAGGAGCGGACCCCGGCCAGCCCAATACACCGCCGGCAGATACTACGACGAATACGGTGACGAGCTCCGATGTGGCATTCTACCTCACCAAAGGAGATGGGAGCGTGCTATTCAAAAAGCAGACACAGCGCCTGAACTTCGGCAGCCAGGGCGCTGGGCTTACCATTACGGTGGACACCACGAAGACCTACCAGACCATCGACGGATTCGGCTACGCGCTCACCGGCGGCAGCGCTTACCTGATCAACCATCTGTCCGCCACGGATAAGGATGACCTGCTAAAGGAACTCTTTCTGACGGACAGCAATCGTATAGGGGTGAGCTACCTGAGGATCAGCATCGGCGCCTCTGACCTCAGCGCCAACGTTTTTTCTTATGACGACGCCGGCAGTCCTTCGTCACCCGACACCAGCCTTGCGTACTTCGACCTGTCTACCGACAAGTTGGACCTGGTGCCATTGCTGAAACAGATACTGGCCCTTGTCCCCAACATCAAGATATTGGGTTCGCCCTGGTCCGCCCCCCTCTGGATGAAGGACAATAACAACAGCGTGGGAGGAACACTGCAACCCCGGTACTATGAGGTATATGCACAATATTTTGTAAAGTATATCAAGGCCATGCAGGCCGAAGGCATCCACATCGATGCCATTACTCCCCAGAACGAGCCCATGAATCCCGGCAACAATCCCAGCATGACGCTTACGGCGGCGCAGGAGGCGGATTTTGTAAAGAACCACCTTGGGCCCGCCTTCCAGGCAGCGGGCATCACCACAAAGATCATCTGCTTTGATCACAACTGTGGCAATCCCGAGTATCCTCTGGCTGTCCTGGGCGATGCGGCTGCCAGTAATTATATAGATGGGTCCGCCTTTCATTTATATGGAGGTGATATCAGCGCCTTGACGACCCTGCACAATGCTTTTCCCGCCAAGAATGTATATTTTACCGAGCAATGGGTAGGAGGGCCCAGCACTAATTTTGGAGGTGACCTGGACTGGCATGTCAAAAACCTCATCATCGGCGCGCCTCGTAACTGGAGCCGGAATGTGCTGGAATGGAATCTGGCGAATGATCCTGGCTATCAGCCGCATACGCAGGGTGGCTGTGGCAACTGTCTGGGCGCCCTTACCATCGGCGCTTCCGTGAGCCGCAATGTGTCCTATTATATCGTAGCTCATGCCAGCAAATTCGTCCGTCCGGGATCCGTCCGCGTAGACTCCAATGTCCCCGGCAGCCTGCAAAATGTGGCCTACGTGACGCCCGACGGAAAGAAAGTGCTCATCGTGCTGAATGACAGCGGGGCCATACAGGTCTTCAATATACAGTTCAAGGGAAAATATGTCCAGGCCACGCTGGGCATTGGGGATGTAGCGACCTTTGTCTGGTAGTCGTATATTTGCACCCCATGACAAAAGTTTTCCTGAAGAAAAAGATCAGCCGTCGGATCGAGAGCGGTCACCCGTGGATATTTGCCAACGAAGTGCATGCCGTAGAGGGAGAGGTAGCCGGCGGCGAGACAGTAGACGTATATACCCACGACAAGAAATTTATGGGCAGGGGTTATATCAATCCTCAATCCCAGATATTGGTGCGGCTGCTCACCCGCGATAAAGCCGAGACCATCGACGATGCATTTTTCTTCAACAGGCTGAAAGAAGCATGGGAATACAGACAGCGGCTGGGGTATACCGAGAACTGCCGTCTTGTATTTGGCGAGGCGGATTATCTTCCCGCCCTGATCATCGACAAGTTCAACGATTATTTTGTACTACAGACCCTGGCATTAGGTATGGACAAGTGGAAACCCGCGATTGTGCAGGCTTTGGAAAAACTGTTCAGCCCCAAAGGGATCTATGAGCGGAACGATGTGCCCGTACGCGAGCTGGAAGGCATGCCGCAGCAGAAGGGCTTTTTGTCAGCGCCCTTCGGCACGCAGATCATCATCAACGAGAATGGCCTCCGGATGCATGTGGACCTGGAGAATGGTCAAAAAACAGGCTATTTCCTGGACCAGCACGACAACCGCCGCGCCATTCAGCATATTGTCAAAGGGGCGGATGTGCTGGGCGCCTTTTGCTACACCGGCAGTTTCGAGACCCATGCCGGCTGGTATGGCGCGAAATCCGTGTTGGGGCTGGATATTTCGGAGAATGCCGTGGCTCAGGCCCGGCGCAATGCGGCGCTCAATGGACTGGAGAATATCATCACCTACGAGGCCGTGAATGCCTTCGATGTCCTGAAGCAATGGAGCAAGGATGGGAGACAGTACGATGTCGTGATGCTGGACCCGCCTGCATTCACCAAGAGCCGCGAGACGATACAAAAAGCCATCACCGGCTATAAGGAGATTAATTTGAGGGGAATGAAGCTGGTGAAGAAAGGCGGATTTCTTGTCACCTCCTCCTGTACCAACCTCGTACAGCCCGAACTTTTCCTGGAGACGATACAAATGGCGGCTAAAGATGCCCGCAGAAAGCTCCGGCAGGTGACCTTCCGGACCCAGGCCAGCGACCATCCTATCATCGAAGGATGGGAGAATACCAATTACCTCAAATTCCTCATTGTGCAGGTATTGTGATGAGAAAACAACTGTGCCCTGGCGCAGGCCAAAGGAGATTACTTATTGACCTGGAAGGTGCCCGACTCGGCGACCCTGCCGTTGGGATCCTTTAGCTGGAAGATATAAAGACCCCGTACAAAATCGCTGAGATTGACTACTGTTTTAGAATTGACGTCTGCTACGTCCTTTACTTTTCTACCGAGAAAATTGAATATTTGAAGCGTGTAAGACTTGCCTGTTTCTTTGGTGAGCTCGAAAGTGATAAAAGATACCGCCGGATTGGGATAGAACTTAACGATCTTAGGCTCCGGGTCAGGCATAGGACCCCTCGCCTGGCTTTTAGCCTGGATGGAAGTCAGTAGAATAATGGATAAAAAGATGTAAAAAATCCTCATTCACTAGCCTGTTTTACATACTGTGACAAAATAACCATTTTCACTTAAAGATACAAATTACCGGCCAAAAAATTTGCTAAAGTTTTGTTATTGAATGAGTTGTGTGCTCATTGATTTTCAATCATTTAAGCTCTGAGAGGGTCTTTTGGATCTCGCTGAAGTTGGGGAGATCCGAAGCAGTTTCGAGGACCTCGGCGTAGCGGATAATCCCCATTTTATCTACGACAAAGGCGGACCTTTTGGAGACCCCATGCATGTCGAATACGAAAGTATCGTAGAGACAGCCATAGGCTTTGGAAACGTCCTTATTAAAGTCGCTGAGCAGCGGGAAATTCAGCTGCTGGTCGTCCTTATACCTGGCCAGGGTGAAGAGGGAGTCTACGCTGATGCCAAGCACCTGGGCGTTGACCTGGTCATAAAGGGCAATATTGTCGCGCGTGCTGCACAGCTCTTTGGTACAGGTGCCGGTAAAGGCCTGGGGGAAGAAAAGGAGAAGGACATTCTTGCCTTTGAAATCTTCCAGATTGACCTTTTTCTTTTCGGAATCATAGAGGCTGAAGGAGGGGGCTGGCTGACCGACTTGAACTGACATAGCGATAAAAATTTTGCTCTGCGAATTTACGCTAAAATTTCGGGCAAAGTACACGGTACTTGTTTGAATTTTCTCTGTCTAGAAATCCTATATACGATATCGATAGTTCGAAGCCGCCCCGGCCCTGGCTTACCGTTTTGAGCTCGGAGACGTTGACATCATAGCTGAGCGCGATGGCAAGGGAGTGCGTCTCCAGCTTGATCACGGGAATAAGGGCGTCCTTCCATCGGAGGAAGCTGCCCACGCTCACCGTATTGTCGGAGTTCTCGGGATCGTCGCCCAGCTTGTAGGAAAAGAGCGCGCCGCCGATGACTTCATGGGAGGGGCCCTGATGGCTGATGTCCGCCTGGATATTGAAGTAGGAGAATTCGTTGATGGCAAGTTTCATTCCTCCGGAGAAGACGTACTTCGGGTCCAGCTCGATAGAGGGGTTTTTGTAAAAGGAATTCTTCGGTCGATTGACGTGGTGCAGGGCCGCGCCAAAGAAGAGGGTGTTGGCGTTGTCCTCTCCAAAAGTGGTATTGAAGCTTAGCCCCAGGCTGCCGTCCAGGTAGCGGGTCGTGGGGGTGAAGATCGTTTCGCCATCGGGCAGGGCCGGGTCATAGGCTGTACCGTTGTATTGGCTGTTGGTAGTGATCTTGGACCGGTCGATTGTCTTTTGGACGATGCCACCCATGAATCCAAGGGAAAGGTACATCGGATGATCGTCGCTGAGGGATTTGTGATAGTTCAGCGCCGGCAGCAGCTCCGTAGTGGTCAGGGCGGCAGAGCCGGCCTTGTCAAAAAGCAGTTGCAGCCCCACCGTAAGGTAGTCGTTGCTCTTGCCGATGGGCATTTTATATTCTCCATTGAGCGATCCTGTGCGATAGGCATTGGTAAAACTGTTCCACTGATCGTGGAACACGGCCTGTATCCTATAGTCTCCCGTGAAGACGCCTGCCAGGGAAGGGTTCCGCAGAAGGGGAGCTTCGAAGAACTGGGAGAAATGAATATCCTGCGCGCTGGTCCTTTGGGGACACAGGAAGGAGGTCGCCATGCTTACGATAAAGAACTTTATATATAGATAGTTTTTCAAGTAGTTCGGTATTTAACGTATCAACGTAACATCTCCATGCAAGGCAATGACCTGTGCATTGTTACAGACGACCTCGATGATATATACATAGGCATCGGCCGGGGCGGGTCTGCCGTTCGAAGTCCCATCCCATCCATTGGAGGCCGTATTGGCCGGAAAATCCTTTCTTTCGAATAGCAGCTGTCCCCAGCGATTGAATATACGCATGGACTGTATGTTATACAGGCCTTTCCCTCTCGGGTAGAAAACGTCGTTGACGCCATCATTGTTGGGAGAGAAGGTATTGGGGATGAAATAGCTCTCTCCTGAACAGATCGGCTTTACCAGGATCGTGTCCGCATTGACACAGTTATTGACATCCGTCACCCGGATGATATAGGTCGTATTAAAGGTAGGGTTAGCCACCGGGTTCGGACAGTCCGTACAATCCAGGTAGCTGCCCGGCGACCACGCATAGGTGGTGACGTTGGAGCTATAGGTGAGAGGGATGGTAACGGGGAAGCCCACGGGCGTGGTGATGACTTTTGGTCCTTTTATCTCCGGCAGCGGGTTGATCAGCACTGGCTGGGAGGCGGTATCCGAACATCCAAAAGCGACGGATGTCTTCAGCAGCGCTGTGAAATTGCCGGAAGGGAAGATCAGGCGGGGGTTCTGATCAACGGACGTGGCGCCGTCGGTGAAGGTCCAGGACCAGGTGATGCTATCCAGATTGGGCGCAGTCAGGTTGCCGTGGAATTGAACAGGCCCGCTGCAGTAAGGTCCGTCGGAAGTGATCAGCGGGTGGGGCGTCTGCCAGACATGGATCGTGTCCGTGTAGGTCTCCGTGCAGCTGTTTGTCGTGACCTTGATGCTGGCGGTAAGCTGGCCCAGCTTGCTATAATAGTGCTGCTGGTCCAGCAGCGGGTCATCCGGCGCTCCGGTGGGCGTACCCGTCACCGTGGGGCTGCCGTCGCCGAAGTCCCAGGTCATGCTGGTGAGGCCGTCGTTGCTGGGAACAGGGTAAATGCTATGCAGGAAAACCGTGGCCGAATCGCAAAAGGCCTTCGGGTTCCTGCTGAAAAATGGCGTGGCGCCGAGGACCTTCACGCTGCCGTTGCCATAGCCTATCACACAGCCTGTGCTGTCCAGCATGCCTATCAGGGGATTGTAGCTGCCGGGGAGATCGTACAGATGGACGGGGGTCGTATTGCCCGAAGAATCCGCCGAGCCGTCCCCGAAATAGAGAGTGTACTTCGTATAGGGTGACGGCGTAATATCGAAGCTGGCTCTTACTGAATCGCAGGCCGAAACGGGGGTGAAGCTGATTTTGGTGACGGCATAAGGATTATAGACATAGACATTTCGCATGGCAGTGTCCCGGCATCCGCCATCGCCCTGCAGTATCAGCCTGGCGACATAGGCGTATGTCGGCGGCGGCCCGTAGTCGTTGTAGAAATGAGAAGTGGTATCCAGGGTGGAGGTAAGACCGTCGCCGAAGTCCCAGTACAGGCTGTCGTAATATTTGCCAGTGGGCGTGAACATGGCTTCCAGGGGGAAGCAGGATGCCGTGCTGTCCTGGAGCAGGAAGGACGCGATGGGTTTTTCGATGTGGATATATTGGGATTTGATCACGCTGTCGGAACATCCCGCGGCATCGGTGATCTTGAGCTTGACTTCATAGTACTGGTCATTGGTAGCGTAGCTGTGGCTGGGGTTTTGGGCGGCATCCGTTGAGCCGTCGCCGAAGTCCCAGCTATAGACGAGGCCCTTGCCCTTCGAGGTGTCGATAAATGGTATGGCGGTGTTAGGGCAATAGAGGGTGTCGTTGGTGAGGAAGCCCGCCCGGGGGGCCGTGATCCGCACGGCCCCCCGATTGATCGTCGTGTCGGTACACCCCTTGGCGTCCCTGACGATGAGCGTGACGTCAAAGGTGCCGGTGTCTGCGTATTGGTGGCTGAAGGGCGGCGATGTATACTGCTGCGTGTTGAAGTCTCCGTATTTAAAGCTCCAAAGGGATATTTTGTCGTTGCGGAAAGGCACGGAATGATCGGACATGGTGATCGGGCTGTTGCGGCAGGCGCCCGCGGGGCCGGCCGTGAATGTTGCCGTAGGGCCGGAGATCAGCACATGGCCGGGCGCGGAAGTATTGGACAAGCATCCGCTGTTATCTTTTACTGTCAGCGTGATGATGTGATCGCCCGTATCGGCAGCGCTGATCCTTAGGGAAGTGGTGTCCGTTAAATAGGTTGCGCTCCCCACCTGCCAGATGTACTGGCTGACATTGCTGGAATCCGTAGTGGATTGGATCCTGAAGGGTCTGTACCGGCAGGTGTCTGTGGTCAGCAGTGTAAAAGTGGGCGTCACGGGAATGAGATTGACGGATTGGGTGACCGTGTCGGTGCATTCGGGATTGGAGACGATAAGCGTAACGGCGTACACGCCCGGGGTCGCGTAATCATACTTGGGGCTGGCCATGG
>DASZWE010000087.1:0-13362 GCA_035546735.1 Puia sp. | reverse complement strand
CACCTGGAAGTCAAGGGCGAGCAGGGGCGCTGCCGTAGCCATGGAGTGTCGTGCTGCCCTGTATGCGGGCAGCATTGCCAAGTATGGCGCTACTACCGGGGCAGTATCGCTGCCTGGCGGAGAGGTAGGTATTGCGGCGTCCATGGCGAATGATTACTACACCAAGGCGTTGAATGCCGCCAAGGAGATCATTGCCGGCACGGATGGAGCCTATGCTTTGTACAATAACGGAGGTGATCTTTCGGACAATTATGCCAATCTCTTTCTGGATAAAAGCAGTGCCGAGACCATCTTTATGGAAGATTTCAAGACGGGTGGCAAGACGCATGGCTTTACTACGAACGATCAGCCTTATTCGCTGTCGGATGAAGGTGGTGACGCCGGTCGCCTCGATCCATCTTTGAACCTCGTAGAACAATATGAAAAACTGGATAATACGTTTGCTCCGCTGGCGACGGTGGATGGAAGCAACAATCCCGTCTATTACGACAACCTGCAGGACATATTTGCCGGTAGGGATGCGCGTCTGGCCGGTACCGTCTTATTACCTGACGGTCTGTACAAAGGGAAAAAGGTGGATATCTGGGCCGGGTATTATATAGCGGCCGACAAGTCCCTCTTTACCAGTGATGAAGCCGGTCATACCAAGGCGTTGCCCGGAACGACCACCCCTGTACAGGTAGTGGGTATCGATGGTCCCGTAAACGGCCTCGAGCTGAGGACACAGTCGGGGTTCTATATCCGCAAGTACATCGATCCGACGACCGGCTCCGGCCGTCGTGGCCAGGGCAGCACGGTGGCCTTTATCCGATACCGTTATGCCGAGGTGCTGCTGAATGCCGCCGAGGCTTCATTCGAGCTGGGACATCCGGATGATGCGGCTATGTATATGAACCAGGTAAGGGCGCGCGCCGGATTGACGGTGCCGCTGACCGCAGGAGACATCACTTTTGACCGTATCGTGCACGAGCGGAGGATCGAGCTGGCATTTGAAGGACATATCCTTTTCGACTACAAACGGTGGAGGATCGCGCATAAGGTATGGGACGGAGCTCCGACCACACTGGCTGATGTACGGTCCGGTCTTGGCGTGGCTACGCATCACAGCACACAACCCTGGGGCCTTTGGCCATACAAGGTGTATAGCCCTACCGATCCCACCATCAACGGCAAATGGATCTTCAAAGAGACGCTGCCCGCGCTGGCTACAGGGTATAATAAATTCCTGTTCGGCAATTATTATTCGCAGATCAGTGATAATGCTATTGCTGCCAATCCCAAACTGGTACGGCAACCCAACCAATAAAACGCCGTTGGCGTTCAATACGCACTTTAAAAATTGACAAATGAAAAAAACTTCTTTTAAATATTTTTTAGGTGTCCTGGTCCTAGTTTCGGCGGTGTCCTGTAAGAAGGATAATTATTCCGCACCGAGCTCTTATCTCACCGGGCATCTCTTATACAACAGCGATACCATACAGGTGGAACGGGACCAGGTACCGTACCAGATCTACCAATATGGATTTGGAAAGGTTGCTCCCATCAGCCATACGTTTACGCAGGATGGCAGCTTTTCCGAAGTGCTGTACAATGGGGATTATAAGATCATCATACCCAACGGACAGGGACCTTTTATGTGGAAGCAGACGGCAGGCGGCAATCCCGATACGGTGAATGTCACATTGAAGGGCAACCAGTCCGTGGACCTGCAGGTGACGCCCTATTACATGATCCGGAATGCCAATATCGGCATCAGCGGCGGGACGGCCTCGGCGACCTGTAAAGTGGAGAAGATCATTACGGACGCCAATGCCAGGGATGTTGAAAAAGTAAGTTTGTATATCAATAAGACCCAGTTCGTATCAAATAGCGACAACATTGCCAAGGTAGATGTAGCTGCTGCGGACATCGTAGATATGAATAATGTTTCGTTGAGCGTGGCCGTCCCTGCGATCACCAACCCTACGCAGAACTATGTTTATGCCCGCATCGGGGTGAAGATCGTCGGGCTGGAGGATATGATCTTTTCACCATTGGTAAAAATATCTTTTTAAGAGAACGAACCACGGGTTCGTTGTCCATAATCGAGGGGACCGAAGGTTACGAACGAGGTATCCGAGGAAGACCGTGTCGAAGCAGGTCTGACGAAGGGTATGGGTGAAGCCCGAGGAAGGGTCCAACAGTGTTGGAACCGACGAAGGATACGAGCGAAGCTCTCGTGTCGAAGCAGCTCCGACGAAGTCCTCAGACATCAAATATTTCCGTAAAACGGGTTAAATTTATCAAAGAATCCGTTTTACGGCATTTATAGAGCAGGTAGTTCAATTTGTATAATTTCCCAGTGGGGCGGGTATCCCCGCCCCACCTTTTTTTGAAAATGATTCGCGTGAAAAAAGTAAGTATCCTTATTATTTCCTGCTGGGCGTCGTTCTCTTCCCGGGCCCAGGTGAAGGTGGAGGCCCGGGTGAAGGCGGAGCTGGTCCGGCATGTCGCAGCTACTACTGATAACAAGTGGTACACGGGGAATCGCGCTCCCTTATTGAAGGAGCCGTTCAGCAAGCTGCCTGTCACCGCCTTCCGGCCGGGGGGCTGGCTGAAGAGACAGCTGGAGCTGCAGCGGGATGGGCTGACCGGGCATTTGGGTGAGATCAGCATCTGGCTGACAAAGAAAGACAATGCCTGGTTGACAAAAGATGGGAAGGGCAGGTATGGATGGGAGGAATTGCCTTACTGGCTGAAGGGGTATGCGAACATCGGGTATATGCTGCGCGACTCCGCCATGATCAGGGAGTCTCTATTCTGGATCAATACCGTATTGCGCAATCAACGCGCGGACGGAGACTTCGGTCCTGCCGTGCTGCGGAACGGTAACAGGGACCTGTGGACAAATATGCCGATGCTATGGTGTCTGCAATCTTATTATGAGTATTCTCATGATCCTCGTGTATTGAAGTTCATGAGTAAGTATTTTAAGTGGGAGTTGTCGATACCTGATGAACATTTCCTGGAGGATTATTGGGAGAAGAGCAGGGGAGGGGATAATATGCTGAGCGTATACTGGCTCTATAACCGTACGGGCGAGCCCTGGCTGCTGCACCTTGCTACGAAGATAGACCGTAATACGGCCGACTGGCGCCAGCAGAATAACCTGCCCAACTGGCATAATGTAAATATCGCCCAGTGTTTCCGGGAGCCGGCTACCTACTATTTGCAGAGTCATAAGCAGGACGACCTGGATGCAACCTATAATGATTTTGCCCTTATAAGAAATATATATGGACAGGTGCCGGGTGGCATGTTCGGGGCCGATGAGAATGCCCGCAAGGGATATGACGACCCGCGTCAGGCCGTGGAGACCTGTGGCATGGTGGAGCAGATGACCTCGGATGAGTTCCTGCTACAGATGACGGGGGACACCAAATGGGCGGAGAACTGCGAGGATGTGGCATTCAATACTTTCCCCGCCGCCTTTATGCCCGACTACCGCAGCCTGCGTTATCTCACCGCGCCGAATATGGTTGTCAGCGACAGCCGGAACCATTCGCCGGGCATTGCCAACGAGGGGCCTTTTCTGATGATGAACCCTTTCAGCAGCCGCTGCTGTCAGCACAATCATGCGGCCGGATGGGTCTATTATGCAGAGCGTGCCTGGATGGCGACGGCGGACAATGGGCTGGTGGCGCAGCTGTATACGGAGGGCAGGGTGACTGCCAGGGTGGGTGCTGGAGGACAGACCGTGTCAATAGTGGAAAAGACGCATTATCCTTTTGAGGAGGCCGTCGAGTTTTCGGTGATGACAAAGACCGTGGCTAACTTTCCTTTGTACTTGCGTGTACCCGGCTGGTGCACAGGCGCGCAGGTGGAGGTCAACGGTAAGGCCAGCCGGCTGAGCGGTGAGGGGGCATATATCTGTTTGTCCGGCACATGGAAGAATGGGGACAGGATAAAGCTGACGCTGCCGATGGTGCTGAAGCTGCGCACCTGGGAGAGGAATAAGAACAGCGTCAGCGTAAGCTATGGTCCGCTGGGATTTTCTTTAAAGATCGATGAAAAATATAACCGGAAGGACAGCAGGACGACCGCACAGGGCGATGCCGGCTGGCAGGCGAATGCGGATGCCAGCAAGTGGCCTTCTTTCGAGATACTGCCCGGCTCCGACTGGAACTATGGACTGGCGCTCGACCCTTCGGGCGATCTTTCCAAATCCTTTACCGTTGTCAGGAGACCGTGGCCGGCTGACAACAATCCTTTTACCAATGCTGCGGCTCCTATCATCCTGGAGGCAAAGGGCCGGCAGATACCTTCCTGGACCATCGATCAGTATGGGCTTTGCGGGGTGCTGCCGCAGAGTCCTGTGTCTACGAACGAGCCTTTAAAGGAGCTGACGCTCGTGCCGATGGGCGGGGCGCGGCTGCGGATATCATCTTTTCCTGTGACGGTGGCCGGTGCGGGGACTGATGCCGGTGCGGGGACTTCTGCCGGACCAGCCGATGGCGGACAGGGCACCTATACCAATCCATTGCTTCCGTCGGGGCCTGACCCGTACAGCTGTTATCATGATGGCTACTACTATTATACCCATACCATGGGCAACAGGCTGGACCTGTGGAAGACAAAAGATATTACGGACCTGCGTCATGCCAGGCATAAGACCATCTATACTCCTCCTACCGGTACCGGATATTCGCGGGACCTGTGGGCGCCGGAGGTTATGTTCCTGGATGGGAAGTGGTACGCTTATTTTGCCGCGGATGCCGGAAATAACAAGAGTCACCGGCTCTATGTGCTGGAGTGCGACGCTCCCGACCCCATGACAGGAGAGTGGGTATTTAAGGGCAAGATCACCGACGCCACCGACAAGTGGGCGATAGATGGAGATGTGTTCCGATACAAAGGGCAGTTGTATATGGTATGGTCGGGCTGGGAAGGGGACCAGAACGGAGAGCAGGATATCTATATTGCCCGGATGAAAGACCCTCTGACCATTGCGAGCCAGCGGGTCAGGATCAGCCGTCCGCAATATGGCTGGGAACAGATAGGAGATATCAGGAACCCCAAGGATGACCCTCCTCATATCAATGTCAACGAGGGGCCACAGGGGCTGGTGCATGGGGATGATCTCTTTGTCATCTATTCTGCGAGCGCCTGCTGGACGGATACCTATGCGCTGGGTATGCTGCGCTATACGGGGAAGGGTGACATTTTAGACGCGAGGTCATGGAAGAAGTCGGACAGCGCAGTGTTCAAGCAATCCCCCGCCAACAAGATATACGCCACCGGGCACAACTCCTTTTTTCTTTCGCCGGATGGGAAGGAAAATTGGATACTGTACCATGCGAATGCGCAGCCAGGGCAGGGTTGTGGTAATACACGGGCTCCCAGGGCGCAGCAATTTACGTGGAATGCGGAGGGTGAGCCTGTATTTGGCGAGCCGGTAAAGGATGGCGTGGCGTTGCCCGTGCCTTCGAGATAAAATTTGCCGACCCGGGCTGTGGACAGAGCCCGGGGTCGGGTGGACAACTAAAAACAAATGTATCGGATGAAAAGAACTTGTATTCTGACGGCCTTTTTCTTTTTTATGGTCACTTTGGTAAGGGCCCAGGATTTCCGTGCCCCGGCTTATCCTCTCATCACACATGATCCTTATTTCAGTATCTGGTCCACCACGGACCGTCTTACCGCCTCACCGACCAAACACTGGACCGGTGCGGAACAGCCGCTGCTGGGCATTATAAAAGTGGATGGGCTCACCTATCGAGTCCTGGGAGTGGAAGATGCGGGGTATAAGACCATACTGCCCGCGGCGGATGAGAAGGCTTATGAAATGGCGTATACGGAATCCACCCCTGCCGATGGCTGGAGGGACCTGTCCTTTAATGACGGCGACTGGAAGAGAGGCAAGGCGCCTTTTAGTGACAATCAAAGCACGGCAGGTACGCTGTGGCAATCGAAGGACCTCTGGGTGCGCAGAACTTTCAACATTGCGGGACGTCGTTCCCAGCCACTGTTCCTGAAGCTGCGGCATGATGACAATGTGGAAGTGTATCTCAATGGAACATTGATCTATCAGCGCGAGGGTTGGACCGGCAAATTCATCTACATTCCTCTGGAAGGGGGGAAGCGAGCGGCTTCAGAACGGGCCGGTGGCTCGTTGTCCGAAGGACGGACGTTATTGAAGACGGGCAGCAATGTCCTGGCCATACATGTCGCCAATACGGCGGGTGGAGCGTGGCTCGATGCGGGACTCGTGGAAAAAGTGGTAGACCCTACCGCAGTGGCGGTAAAGGAGGCTGTGCAGAAGAGCGTCACCATCCGGGCGACACAGACAAAATACGCCTTTACCTGTGGCAAGGTCGATCTCTCGGTGACCTTTACATCCCCTTTGCTGCCAAACGACCTGGATCAGCTGTCCAGACCTGTGTCCTATGTGTCGGTGAGCGTCGGGTCCAATGATGGCGCCAAACATGCCGTGCAGGTATATTTCGGAGCATCCACGGATATTGCCGTGAATACGCCCGTGCAACCTGTCAAGGCGGACAGGTATACCGCCGAAGGGCTTGCCATTCTGAAGGCCGGCACGGTAGAGCAACCGGTGTTGAAGAAGAAGGGCGACGACCTGCGAATAGACTGGGGATATATGTATGTCGCCGCTGCGGGGAAAAATATTACGCAATCCATTTCGACCGCTGTGTCTCCCGCCAGCCTTTTTGCGGGTGCGGGTTCCGGCGCCAGCATGGAAGGGAAGCATCTCTGGCTGAATACCGTGGCGACGCTGGGCGCTGTCGGGACTACGCCAAAGGAGCAGGTGTTCCTTGTCGGCTATGACGATATTTATGCCATACAATATTTTCACCAGGACCTGCGGGCCTGGTGGAGGGATAAGCCGGGCGCCAGCATAGAAAAGGAACTGTCGGCTGCTGCCACGGACTATGAGGCTGTAATAAAGAAATGCGTATCTTTTAATCGGCAGGTTTATTCCGATGCCCTCAAGGCGGGTGGTGAGAAATATGCCCGGCTTTGTGAGCTGGCCTATCGTCAGAGTGTGGCGGCGCACAAGCTATTGAAAAGCCCGCAAGGCGAGATCCTTTTCCTTTCCAAGGAAAACTTCAGCAACGGGTCCATCAATACCGTGGATGTTACCTATCCTTCCGCGCCTCTGTTCCTCGTATATAACCCTGACCTGCTGAAAGGGATGCTGAATGGCATCTTTTACTTCAGCGAGAGCGGTAAATGGGCAAAGCCTTATTCGGCGCATGACCTGGGGACCTATCCCCTGGCCAACGGTCAGACCTACGGTGAGGACATGCCTGTGGAAGAATGCGGCAATATGGTCATTCTTACGGCCGCCATCGGAAAGGTGGAGGGTAATGCGGAGTATGCAAGAAAGCATTGGGAGACGCTAAGCACCTGGGCGGCCTATCTGGCTAAAGATGGTTTTGATCCGGCCAATCAATTGTGTACAGATGACTTTGCAGGGCATCTTGCCCGGAATGCCAACCTCTCCGTAAAGGCCATTGTTGCCCTGGGCGGCTATGCCCAACTGGCGGCGCAGATGGGGGCGAAGGAGACGGCTGACAAGTACGGAGCGATGGCAAAGGATATGGCCGGCAAATGGATGGGTATGGCGAATGACGGAGATCACTATTCGCTGACATTTGGAGGAAAGGGCACCTGGAGCCAGAAATACAATATGGTATGGGACAAGCTGCTGGGATTGAACCTTTTTCCAAAAGAGGTCTATAGCAAGGAGGTGGCCTATTACCTGGGCAAACAGAACAAGTATGGACTGCCGCTGGACAGCCGTCGTAAATACACCAAGTCGGACTGGATCATGTGGACGGCCACGTTGACGGATAATCAGCACGACTTTGAAGCCCTCACCGACCCGGTCTATTTGTATGCCACGGAGACGCCCACCCGCGTGCCGTTGAGCGACTGGCATGAGACGGATGATGCGAAGCAGGTAGGCTTCCAGGCGAGGAGCGTGGTAGGCGGCTATTTTATCAAGGTGCTGGAAGACAAGCTAAAAAAATAGAATATGCGACATATCCTCTGCCTTATCGCTATCGTCCTTTCCCTGGGCCTGCGGGCCGCTGCCCAGGACAATGGTGTTTATTTATCGCACTATGTCTTTGATACGTTCCAGAAAGGGAAGGTCTACTTCAAATCGGGCTCCGCACAGGAAGTTGATCTGAACTACAATACTCTGACGTCGGAAATGGTATTTGATCAGGGTGGCGGAAAATACCTCGCGATGGGCGAGCCGGAAAAGGTAGATTCAGTGGTGATCGCGGGCAGGGTATTTATTCCGGGGGATAAGAAATTTTATGAGCTGCTGTGCCGGTGTGCGTCTCCGCTGCTGGCGGAATACAGCTCTTCCATCAAGGAGGAAGGCGCTAATCTCGGTTATGGGATGACCTCGAATACGGCTGCTGCCAACACATTGAAATCCCTGATCCAGAGCGGGGGAGCGTATAATCTGAAACTACCGGAGGGCTTCCAGGTCATTCCAAAGCAGGAGCATTGGATACTGTCCGGCGGGCAGTACCGTCCAGCGAACAGCACCCGCCAGCTGAACAATATATTCCCGGCCAAAAAAGAGTTTATCAGCCACTGGGTTAAAGAGCATCACACTGATTTTTCAAGCAATGATGATCTGGTAGCATTGGTACAGGCTATTGATAAAAATTAAGGATAAGCATTTATGAAGAAAAAATTGTTTTTGAGTGTCGGCGTATTATTGCTGACACTGACCGTGGGAAGAGCCCTTGGTCAAGGTAAGGTCTGGTCTGCAGAAAAGGCCAATGCATGGTACAGTCAGCATAAGTGGTTGACGGGCGCCAATTATATTCCCGCCAATGCTATCAACCAGCTGGAGATGTGGCAGGCGGATACATTTGATCCGGCCACCATCGATAAGGAACTGGGCTGGGCCGAGAGCATCGGGTTCAATACCATGCGGGTATTCCTGCATTCCGTGGCCTGGAAGGAAGATCCGGCAGGCTTTAAGAAGAGAATGGATCAGTTCCTGTCCATAGCCGACAAGCATCATATCCAGCCCCTGTTCGTATTTTTCGACGACTGCTGGAACAAGACTCCCAAGGCGGGGATACAGCCTGCTCCCCGCACCGGTATACATAATTCCGGCTGGGTACAGGACCCGGGACAGCCTGCTTCCATCGATCCGGCAAATTTTCCCGGGCTGGAGAAATATGTAAAGGATGTACTTACGACCTTTAGGCACGATAAGCGTATATTGCTTTGGGATCTGTATAATGAGCCGGGCAACAACGGAAAGAAGGATTCATCGCTGCCACTGCTGACCAAAGTATTTGAATGGGCCAGGGCGGTGAACCCTGACCAGCCCATCAGCGCAGGTCTTTGGGATTGGGGCTTTGAGAAGCTGAACGCCTTCCAGGTGGCCAATTCGGATGTGATCACTTATCATGACTATGAAGAGCTGCCGATGCATCACCGGGTGGTAGAGTTGCTAAAGGCCTATGGTAAACCGTTGATCTGCACGGAATATATGGCACGTACCCGGAACAGCCGTTTTTCCACGATACTGCCTATGCTGAAAAAAGAAAATGTGGCGGCTATCAACTGGGGTTTTGTATCAGGGAAGACCAATACTATTTATGCGTGGGACACTCCGATGCCGGATGGTAGCGAACCCAAGGAGTGGTTCCATGATATTTTTCGTAAGGACGGAACGCCTTACAAGCAGGATGAAGTGGATCTTATAAAAGAGCTAAATGGTGTGAAATAGCCAATGAGCAACAAGATATCCAAGGTGACCATTCTTGACATTGCCCGGGAATTGAATATTACCGCGGCAACGGTGTCGCGCGCGCTGAATGATCATCCTGGTATCCGGGAATCTACCAAAAAGGCGGTGCGCGAGACGGCGACCCGCCTGAATTACAAGCATAATAAGATCGCTTCTTCCCTTCGGCTGGGCAAGTCCAATATCGTGGGTGTCATTATTCCATCGGCGGAGATCAATTTCTTTGGCTCGGTCGTGCATGGTATCGAGAAGGTGGCGGCCGAGAATAATTACACCGTACTGATCTACCAGTCGAATGAGCTGTACGAGTTCGAGAAGAAGGGGGTGCAGACATTCCTGCAATCCCGGGTGGATGGGGTGCTGGCCTCCATTTCAAAAGAGACGATCAACCTGGATCATTACAGCGAGATACGCAACAGGGGCATCCCCCTGGTATTATTCGATCGGACGGATGACAAGCTGGGGGTCTCCTCCGTGGTGGTGGACGATTTTGCCGGCGCCTTTCAGGCTACCAGCCACCTCATTGAAGAGGGGTGCCGGCGGATAGCGCATATCGCGGGGCAGCAGCACGTGAATATTTTCAATCTCCGGCTAAAGGGATATATAGAAGCCCTGAACGTCCATAATATGCCGCTCAACGAAGACTTTATCGTATATGGGAAGGTTAGTATCGAGAGTGGCAGGGAATGTATGAAGCAGCTGTTGTCGCGGCCGGTGATACCGGATGCGGTGTTTGCGGTGGAGGATTTTACGGCCCTGGGGGCGATACAGGCTATCAAGGCGGCGGGGTTAAGGATACCGGAAGATATAGCCATTATCGGATTTGCCAACGAGGCGTTTGGAGAATACCTGACCCCTTCGCTGTCTACGGTCAATCAACAGACCGTGACCATGGGGGAGGAGGCGGCGCGGCTGCTATTCGAGGGGCTGCGTAATGGGGAGCCTTTTCATGCGCATCCCCGGAAGCTGGTGCTGAAGCCCCAGGTCATTTGTCGTGGGTCCAGCGTAAAATACCCCAAGGGGGATGGACAATGATGCGGAGTTTCCTTTTTATATTATTGATCTGTTGGCTGCAGCCAGTAATGGGGCAGACGGGTGCTGCCGGGAAGGACCGTGTGGTCGAGTGGCCGGCGGGTGGGGGGCGGACGGGCAGGCTGGTGTTATCGATGGCGGCGGACAGCGGGCTGATACGGAGCTTATCGGTGGTCAGGAATGCTGTTGCCCGGAACTTGCTAAGCAATGTGGACCCCACCTTTTTACTTCGGGTGGGCCGGCGGGACCTGATATCGCAGAATGGGTGGAATATATTTTTTGACAAGGTGCCGTTGAAGGGATATAAATCCTATGAGGTTCGTCTGGAAAAGAAGGGGATGACCGTGACGCGGTCGGCTGCCCGAACAGTGATTGCCGTGGATGGCGTAAGCGCGCCGGGTTTTACGGGCCGTATTGAAATAACATTATATCATGGCTCCCCGCTGATGAATATCGCGGCTGTGGTGACGACACAGCAGGATTCTACCGCCATACTATATGATGCCGGGCTGGTGAGCAGGGGCGCCCGGTGGGATTCTGTCGGGTGGTGCGAGGTGGGTGGGCAGCTTTTTACGCAGGCTGTTGCGGATGAAGATACTTCTCATGCTGAAGCTGTAAAATACAGGGCCATCGCAGCCAGAGGCGGGGCTGCCAATGTTCCTAAGGGAGCGACCACTGGCTCGTTCGTCGTCTTTCCGCCGCCACATCAGTATTTTTATCCTTTGGATGAAGCTTTCAATCTGCGTTTCGTCTGGTGGAGCGGTCATGGCATCGGCATCCGGCAGGACCCGGAGGGGGATCATCGATTTGTGCCCTGGTTCAACGCACCACCCGGAACAGAACAGCGGCTTAACTTCTTTTGCCTGGCGGGGGAGAGCGTGACGGGGACTATGGATGCCGTTAAGGCGTATACCCGTGGGGATCGTTATAAGCCGCTGCGGGGATACAAGACCTTCTCCAGTCATTTCCATAATGAATTTATTTCGAAGGTGGTGCTGGCGGGTAAACCCGTGCCTGGACGAACCGGAGGTTCGTCGTCCGAAGGACCGACATTAGACTCGCCTGAGTTTGTCCGGTATTTTGAGGATGCGGGGATCAATATTGTGCACCTGGCGGAGTTCCATGGGGTGGGACATCCAAGGGGGCCGGATGAGCAGCGGCTGAAGGAGCTGGATGCGTTGTTCCGGCAATGCCGCCGATTGTCGGATAGCAGGTTCCTGCTGTTGCCTGGTGAGGAGCCGAACGAGTTCTTTGGCGGGCACTGGCTGGCTTTTTTCCCACGGCCTGTATATTGGATCATGTCGCACAAGCTCGGCAACGCCTTTATAACGGAGGATCCTATCCGTGGAAAAATATACCATGTGGGTAATTCGGCCGAGATGCTGGATCTGCTGCAGCGGGAGCAGGGGCTGGCATGGACGGCGCATCCCAGGACAAAGGGATCTACCGGCTACCCGGACGCGTATAAGGGAGCGCCTTTCTTCCGTTCGGAATATTGGCTGGGCGGGGCCTGGAAGGCTCTGCCCGCGGATCTGTCGCAGCCCAGGCTGGGCCGGCGGGTGCTGGACCTGATGGATGATATGAATAATTGGGGCCTGGACAAGCGGGTGCTGGCGGAGGCCGATCTGTTCACCATCGACCGTGCGAATGAGATGTATGGGCACATGAATGTAAATTATCTGCGGATGGGCGCGCTACCCGCTTTTGACAAGGGGTGGAGGGCCGTGCTGGATACGTTGCGGCGGGGACGATTTTTTTCTACTACGGGAGAGGTGCTGATCCCTTCCTTTGGCGTGAATGGAGGGATGCCCGGAGATACCGTGACTATACATGGTGCGACCAAAGCGACTTTTACGCTCGAGTGGACCTTCCCGTTGAACTTTGCCGAGCTGGTGTCGGGGGATGGGGAGAAGGTGTACCGGCAGCGGATCGATCTTTCTTCCTATGGGTCTTTTGGCGCCCGGACCTTTCATGTGCCGGCCGATCTTTCCGGGCGTAAATGGGTGCGGCTGGAAGTATGGGATGTGGCGGCGGATGGAGCGTTCACGCAGACGGTGAGATTACAATAAGCGGCGCTCGCCGAAGGTGCCACAGATTCCCCTACCTTGCAATAAAAAAAGATGCATCTTACTTATTACGGACATGCCTGCTTTTCGGTAGTGGCGGGCGGAAAGCACATTCTCTTCGATCCTTTTATCACCGGAAATGACCTGGCGAAGAACATCCGGCTGGAGGACGTCAAGGCCGGCTGGTGCTGCTGCTGCCGGGGATCGGGGAAACTATAAATATCTGATTTGAAAATAGCTTTGTTATCCGACATACACGGTAATTCCATTGCACTGGATGCTGTATTGACAGATATCGCTGGAACGGGTGGTGTCGATGCCTATTGGATATTAGGAGATCTTGTGGCTTTGGGGCCTGATCCGATAGGGGTCATGCAGCGACTGCAAACACTGGCGAACGTTCGAATGATCCGTGGTAACACTGACCGTTATGTAACGACAGGCAGTCGCCCCTCTCCGACCCTGGAAGACGCTAAA
>DASZWE010000086.1:0-7512 GCA_035546735.1 Puia sp. | reverse complement strand
TAGGGCCATCATTAGCCCTGCTAGATGCCGCAGGCATCGGTGCCTGAAACACAGCAACTAACCCATTAGAGAAATTAAAATAGTTTCTAAAGGCTTAACACATAAAATAAATTCATCATGGTTTTTGATCTGGATTTAATTAAAAAGTTATACGGGGCAATGCCGGCCAAGGTAGATGCCGCCCGTAAACTGGTAGGCACGCCCTTGACATTGGCCGAAAAAATATTGTACACCCACCTTTTCGAAACACCTGCCCGCGCTTACACCCGCGGAAAGGACTATGTTGATTTTGCCCCCGATCGCGTTGCCATGCAGGACGCCACCGCCCAGATGGCCCTCCTGCAATTCATGACCTGCGGACGTGACGAGGTAGCCGTTCCCTCCACCGTACACTGCGACCACCTCATACAGGCTAAAACAGGCGCTGCCACCGACCTGGCCACCGCCCTGGACGTCAATAAAGAAGTATACGATTTCTTAGCATCCATATCCAATAAGTATGGCATCGGGTTCTGGAAACCCGGCGCAGGCATCATCCACCAGGTAGTGCTGGAAAACTATGCATTCCCCGGAGGTATGATGATCGGCACGGACTCCCACACGCCTAACGCAGGCGGTCTGGGTATGGTAGCCATCGGCGTAGGCGGCGCGGATGCCGTCGACGTGATGGCAGGATTGCCCTGGGAATTGAAAATGCCAAAGCTCATTGGCGTAAAGCTCACCGGCAAAATGAGCGGCTGGACCTCCGCCAAGGACATTATCCTATGGGTAGCCGGCCAGCTCACCGTCAAAGGCGGCACCGGAGCCATCGTAGAATATTTCGGCGAGGGCGCCGACAGCCTCAGCGCCACCGGTAAAGGCACCATCTGCAACATGGGCGCCGAGATAGGAGCCACCTGCTCCCTGTTTGGCTATGACGAAAAAATGGCAGCCTACCTGAAAGCCACGGGCCGCACCGAAGTCGCATCCCTGGCCGACGGCATCAAGGACTACCTCCGCCCCGACAAGGAAGTATACGCCAACCCCGAAAAATATTACGACCAGGTCCTCGAGCTGAACCTCAGCGAGCTGGAACCCTATGTCAACGGCCCCTTCACGCCCGACCTGGCCACACCGATCAGCCAGTTCGCCAAGGCCGTGAAGGATAACAAATGGCCCGAGCGACTGGAAGTAGCCCTCATCGGCTCCTGTACCAACTCTTCTTATGAAGACATCAGCCGCTCCGCCTCCCTCGCCCAACAGGCCATCGACAAACAGCTGAAAGCCCGGGCGGAATTCACCATCACCCCCGGCTCCGAACAGGTCCGCTATACCATCGAAAAAGACGGATTCCTCAAAACCTTCGATAAGATCGGCGGCATAGTGCTGGCCAATGCCTGCGGCCCCTGCATCGGACAATGGGCCCGCCACATCGACGACCCCAACAGAAAGAACTCCATCATCACCTCCTTCAACCGCAACTTCGCCAAACGCAACGACGGTCTCGCCAGCACCCATGCCTTCGTAGCCTCACCCGAGATAGTCACCGCCTTTGCCATAGCAGGCGACCTGACCTTCAACCCCTTGAAGGACAAGTTGAAGAACGAGAAAGGGGAAGACGTCATGCTCGATGAGCCCACCGGCGTTGAACTGCCTCCCAAAGGCTTCTCCGTAGACGACGCAGGCTACCAGGCCCCGGCCAAAGATGGCAAGAACATACAGGTCGTGGTCAAGTCCGATTCACAACGCCTCCAGCTCCTGGCTCCCTTCGCCGCATGGGAAAAAACAGACCTCAAAGGACTCAAGCTGCTGATCAAGGCCAAAGGAAAATGTACCACCGACCATATCTCCATGGCCGGCCCCTGGCTGAAATTCCGCGGACACCTCGACAATATCTCCAACAACATGCTCATCGGTGCCGTTAACTTCTTTAACGAGAAGACAGACGCCGTAAAAAATGCACTCACCGGAGAATATGGCCCCGTTCCCGCTACGGCAAGAGCCTACAAGGCAGCCGGCATCGGCTCCGTCGTCGTAGGCGACGAGAACTATGGTGAAGGCTCCTCCCGCGAACACGCCGCCATGGAACCCCGCCACCTCGGCGTCCGGGCCATCGTCGTGAGAAGCTTCGCCCGTATCCATGAGACCAACCTGAAAAAACAAGGTATGCTCGCCCTCACCTTTGTCAATAAGGAAGATTATGACAAGGTACAAGAAGACGACACCATCGATATCATAGGCCTCACCACATTCGCCCCCGGCAAACCCCTGACCATGGTGCTCAACCATAAGGATGGCAAAAAGGATGAAATATCCCTCAACCATACCTATAATGAGCAGCAGATCGGCTGGTTCAAAGCCGGCGGAGCCCTGAATGTGATCCGCGCCCAGCAATAGTTTCAAGCCCCCGGCGTCAGCCGGGGGCTCCTTTTTTACACGATAGTCAACGCATCCCCCGAAGCAATATGCTTCACCGGCACTCCCGGCAGCCGCGCATTCAGCCACGGCACCAACGCCTCCATCCCCGGCTCCTCACTGACAGCATGCCCCAGCACCAGCAACGACGACTTCAACCCCTGGTAACGCGCATCCCGCACATACTCGCTCGTCTCCCACTCGTTCAGCTCCCCGCAGATCAACAGGTCCGGCTTGTATTTTCGCAGCACGCTGATCTGCCTCCTTCCCCCCGCCGCCCCCGGCAATACGACGATCCGCTGACACTTCGCCGACAGGTCCCCGATCATCTTCATCTTGTCGATCCCCAGCGCCTTTTTCGCCAACGCCACCACCTCTCCCACGGTGATCACCGGCACCGTGACGATCTCCGGCGCACCCTCATTGTAATACTTGTCCCATCCCATGGCCGTCAGCACGCCCATCAATATCCCATCCGGCCGAAAGGAATGCCAGTAGTCATGGAATCTCCACACGACGATCCCATGGTTCTCCAGCAGCTCTTTTTTGAAGCCATACACCGCGTCCCCCTCCAACCAGTCCGTCTCATCCAGGTGATTGTAAAAAGTAGGCTCATGGGCAATGATAAAATTGGCCCCCTGCCGGATCGTCTTGTCGATGACCTCATCCGTGGCAAACATGGTGGTAACGATGCCCTTCAACGGTTGCTCCGGGTTCCCCGACTTCACCGTATCCACGGTGGTTTTAAAAGGCGCCCCGGGAATATCCGCTACGATACGGTCAATGGCCTGGCGGATCGTCATCTCCACACCAGCGGGCCGCCCGGTCCACCCTGCAGCCTTCCCCTCTCCCCGTGCATGTTTCACTAAAAAAGAAGAGCCGGCCATCGCGGCCAGCGTACTTGTAAGAAAATCTCTTCTGGAAGACATTGGCAATAATTTAACTCCTATAAAAATAACCCATATCCCCATTCCCCGGCGAATAAATATCTTGCACCCGTATCAAGCACCCGTATCAAGCATATCAAACACCCGTTATAAAGCGCCCGTGAAGCTCTCCGCCATCATACGACTCCTGCTGACATTTTATAAAAGCTTCTTTCTATTCTCCCTCCTGGTCAGCAGCGCCTGCGCCGCCCTATACTGGGAATATGGACCACCCATCCTCAAGGTCCTTATCTGGTTTAAGCTGCTCACCCAGGGCCTCACCTGGAACTTCATACGCACCTATAAGAACAAGGAATTCTATTACTACCGGAATTTAGGCATCCGCGACACCATCCTATGGTCCGTCACGCTGGGCGTGGATCTAAGCCTCTTCATACTATTGCTCATACTTACCCACCAGGGACGCCCATGACCCATACACTGATAGCAAAGGACATTCAACTAACGCTGGGCCATAGGCAGCTCCTCACCGGCACAGATATCCAATGCCGGACAGGCAGGATCACCGGCCTGCTGGGACGCAATGGCGCAGGAAAGACCAGCCTCATGCGGATCATCTATGGCGACCTGTTCTGCGACAGCCGGTCAGTCACGATAGACAATAGCTTGCTCACACGCCCTTACACACAGCCGGACAGGATAAGATATATGCCTCAATTCAATTTTATCCCCCGCACCCTGACGCCCGAACGCATATGCCTGGACTTCAACCTCGACTTTCAGGAGCTGGAAAACGTCTTCCCCGAATTCCGCACCCATCGCCGGCAACAGATACAACATCTTTCCACCGGCCAGCGCCGGATGATCAACATCTATATCATTAGCCGCAGCCGATCGCAGTTCATCATGCTGGACGAACCCTTCACGCTCCTAAGCCCCATACAGATAGAGAAAGTAAAAACGATGCTGGTAGAAGAAAAACAAAATAAGGGCATATTGATCACCGACCATCTTCATCAGCATATCTGGGACATCTCCGATGAAGTATACACCCTCGCAAATGGCCGAACCGCCCTCACCAGCCGGCCAGCCTCATCCTCACGGATGCTTTAAGTAGCTATACGGTATATTCCTGAATACTCCGTTCGTTACCATCACGGAGTCGACCGTCAGACCCAGCGAGTCGATGGACAACACCCGGGCATTGAATTGGAAAGTACCCGATACCAGCCGGTTCACTCCATCGCTGGCCGTCACATTGGCCACGCCGCTTACCCCCTCCCCCTGCTGCTGCCAGACAAGATTTCTCCCTACCTGCACCTTGTCATTGGCATACGCAAAGGCGGACGCATTCCCCCAGTCACCCAGCGCATACTGCTGCACCGCCATCGTACTGTCATTGCCCGTCGTCGTCGTATCCTGCAGATTGATGGAGATGGCCGTTTTGGAAGTGTAGGCGGTGATGGCCATGACCTTGCTATGACTCCGGTGATCTCCCACCAGAAATGCGGAGACAGAATCCGTCTTCCAGTCCACCCCATTGATCGTCGCGGAAAAGACGGCCGTGGAGTCCGTCGTCGAATTATTTCCATTCAGGTTTTCCTTACGGCACGATACCAGGCTGTACAGCGCACACAGCAGCGCCATACCCGCCAGCCGGATCTTGATAGTTTTCTTCATATGCTTAGAGTTCGTGACAGTTTGAATACACAACCATCGATACGAGCGATTTCCGGACAGAGTTGCTTATTTTTACGCTAAGCAAGCATTTTATGATCCCACATTCTTATAGAATCCAGATTTCCATAGCCTTTTTAGCCCTTATCGCCACGACCTCCCCGGCCCTGTTACAGGCTCAGCCTCAGTTACAGGTTCAGTACCAGTCTTCGGCTAAGTCTCAGTTCAGGTCTCCGGCCCCGGCCCAGTTACAATCCCAGTCACAGGCTCAGCCTCAGTCTCAGTCTCAATGTCAGGCACAGCCACAGGCCCAGTCAAAGTCCCAGCCACAGTCTCAGGCACAGGCACAAGCTCAACCTCAGGCTCAGTCCCCTGCCTGGTCTCCATCACAGTCCCCCTCCCGGGCCGAAGCCCCCGGCCCCGCCGTCATCGGCTACTACGCCGGCAGAAGCACCGCCCTCGACAGCTTCGCCACCCAAAAGCTCACCCATATCATATACAGCTTCTGCCACCTCAAGGGCAATCGGCTAAATGTCAACAACGCCCGCGACACCGCCACCATCCAGCACATGATCCAGCTGAAAGAAAAGAACCCCCGCCTCAAAGTCATCCTTTCCCTCGGCGGCTGGGGAGGCTGCAAGACCTGCCCGGATGTATTCGCCACCCGTAAAGGCCGTAACGAATTCGTCAGCTCCGTCAAAGAAGTGCTGGACTACTTCCACGCCGACGGCATCGACCTGGACTGGGAATATCCGGCGCTTTCTAACGTTCCCGGATATCCGTACTCACCGGAGGACAAGGATCACTTCACCATCCTGATAAAAAAACTGAGAAAAAAGCTCGGCTGGTCCAAAGAGATCAGCTTCGCAGCCGGCGGCTTTACCAAATACCTCCGGACATCCATCGACTGGAAAAAAGTAACGCCCCGCGTCAACTATATCAACCTCATGACCTATGACCTCGTCAGCGGCTACGACACCATCTCCGGCCATCATACGCCGTTGTACTCCACACCACAGCAGGTGGAATCCACCGACCATTGCGTTACCTATCTCGAATCCATCGGCGTGCCCGCGGCCAAGCTCGCCATCGGCGTCGCCTTCTATGCCCGTATCTTCGGGAACGTGGATAGCATCAACAATGGACTCTACCGCCCCTGTCGCTTCTGGCGCGGCGTTTCTTATAAGGACCAGGCCACTTACCTGTCAAAGGACAGTGGATTTATATTTCATTGGGACCCCATCGCACAAGCGCCTTATATGTACAATCCGGATAAAAAACTTTTCGTCACCTATGACGATACCCTATCCGTACGGCTAAAGACACGCTATGTCCTGGATAAGAAGCTGGGAGGCGTCATGTTCTGGCAGCTGCCCGAAGACAAGTTCACCGATGGACTGCTGGATGTGATTGATAACACAAAAAAAGCCGCGTTGACAACACCCGCAAAAGGTCAATAAACCAATGAAAAACCTCCTTCGCCGCCTCTGCCCTGTCCGGCCCACGCAAGTCCTCACTGCCAACGGTCTCATCCTCGTCCTGGCCATCACCTGCTGGTCCTGTCATTCTTCCCGCAAAGCTGTCAGCACACCCGCCACCACCACCGTCCAAATCCCCGATAGCCTGCCCCCTCTCCCGGCCTCCGAGATCGACATCCCCCTCAAAGTCGCCGGACGCCCCCTGCTACAGATTGCCGACACCATCGTTCCAAAGGAATTCACGTCCGAAGGATGGCCCTCCTTCGTACAGACATCCTGCGAATTCCGTTACAAATACCGCTTCGTCCGCAGCGCCTTCAACCTCAGCTGTACCAACAATAAAATATCGCTTCAGATGGGAGGCAGCTACCAGGTCGCCGGCGGCCGCTGTCTCTGCGCCATGAACAAACCCGTATCCCCCTGGATATCCGGGAACTGTGGTTTTGGCAGCGAACCCATGCGAAGAGTGGACATCACCCTTAGCTCCCAGCTGACCCTCCTCCCCAACTACAAGATCAGGACAGTCACACACCTCGACCAATTAAAAGCAAAGGATAAATGCGTTATGTCCGTCTTTTCCATGGACATGACCCAAATGATCGTCGATAGCATCCGCAGCTCCATCAACAGCTTCTGCGGCACCCTCGATCAGACCCTCGCCAGCCTGGATTTCACCGGCTATCTCCACCACTCCGCCATGCGCGCCTGGCATCGCCTGCCCCTCGGACCCTATGGCTACCTCGTGACCAATCCGCAGAGCATACGCATCGGCCCCCTGAACTATACCCAGGATACCTTCCGCGTCAATATAGGACTCACCTGCCGGCCACAGCTCACCTCGGAAAAAGAGGCTTCCTCCGTCATTCCGCCCCTCCCGCCCCTGACCAGCAACGTCCACGACAAAGGCATCTCCGTCTACCTCGGCGCCGATTATGATTACCCCTTTATCAGCAAGTTGCTGAACGACAGCCTCCAGGGCAGATCCTTCAAGGTCAAAGGCCGCACCATTCTTATTAAGAATGTGACAGTCAAGGGAAAAGGCCATCACCAGGTGGAGATGATCGTGGATTTCGCCG